>DASPJG010000836.1:0-2640 GCA_035628755.1 Pyrinomonadaceae bacterium | reverse complement strand
CGGAGAGGAAAAAAGGCCGCTATCTCTACACCTTTTCCGGCCTGTCGCTCCCGACCCGGCGCGCGTCGCTGGTCTGATGAATTTTCTACCTGTCAGGCCGCGCGCAATGATACACTACGCGCCCGCATGCCATGCAAATATCTCTAGACTCTTATGAAAATCAAATCCCTGTGCTCGCTCGTCGTCGCCCTATGCCTGCTGGCCGCGACCAACGGCACGCGCGCCCGCGCGCAAAACATGACAGCCGATCTCGTTATCGTTAACGCCAACGTCCACACGATGGACAAGGGGCGGCCACTGGCCGAAGCCGTCGCGGTTTACGGCACGCGCATCGTCGCCGTCGGCACAACCGGGGAGATACGCAAACTCGCGGGCGCGCACACGCGCGTCATCGATGCCGGAGGCGCGCTCGTCCTTCCCGGCTTCAACGACGCACACGTCCATTTCATAGACGGCGGCAGCCATCTCGCCAGCGTCCAACTGCGCGATGCCGCAAGCCCGGAAGAGTTCGCGGAGCGCATCCGCCAGTTCGCGTCGAAAACTCCGAAAGGGCGTTGGATTATGGGCGGCGACTGGGATCACGAACGTTGGCCGGGCGCGCCGCTGCCGACCAAAGAGTTGATTGACAGGTTCACGCCCGACCATCCGGTCTTTGTCAACCGCCTCGACGGCCACATGTCGCTCGCCAACAGCGTCGCGCTGAAACTAGCGGGCGTGACGAAGGAGACGAAAGACCCGGAGGGCGGTTTGATCGTGCGTGATGCGCGGACGGGCGAGCCGACCGGCGTGTTGAAAGACGCCGCGATGGCTTTCGTCAACGCGAAGATTCCCGACCCGACCTTCGACGAAAAACTCGAAGCCGCGCGCGCGGCGACCGAACACGCGGCGAGCCTCGGCGTGACGAGCGTGCAGGACATGTCCGCCGGACGCGACATCGGCGTGCTGCAAACGCTCGCGTCGCGCGGCGAGTTGAAAACACGCGTCTACGCCGTCTCGCCGCTCCCGCAGTGGGAGCGGTTGGCGCGCACGGGCGTGCGCGCCGTGTTCGGCTCAGACCTTTTGCGCGTCGGCGGGCTGAAGGGCTTCGCCGACGGCAGCCTCGGTTCGACCACCGCTCTCTTCTTCGACCCCTACAACGATGCGCCCGCAACGCGCGGTCTCCCCGCCGACGAGATGTTTCCCGAAGGCGAGATGCTCAAGCGCGTGGAATCAGCCGACGCCGCAGGGCTGCAAGTGATGATTCACGCCATCGGCGACAGCGCGAACGACCGCATCCTCTCCATCTACGAACAGGCCACACGGACGAATGGCACACGTGACCGTCGCTTCCGCATCGAGCACGCGCAGCACATCCGCGCCGCCGACATCGCGCGTTTCGCGCGCGGCGGCGTCATCGCCTCGATGCAGCCCTATCACGCGATTGACGACGGGCGTTGGGCGGAGAAGCGTATCGGCCACGAACGCGCACGCACGACCTACGCCTTCCGCTCGCTGATCGACAGCGGGGCAACGCTCGCCTTCGGCACTGACTGGTACGTCGCCCCGCTCAACCCGATGCTCAGCATCTACGCGGCGGTCACACGTCGCACGCTCGACGGCAAAAATCCTCAAGGCTGGATACCCGAACAGAAAATCACGGTTGAAGAGGCCGTGCGCGCCTACACCGCCGGTTCCGCCTACGCGGAGTTTGCGGAGCAGAGCAAGGGCACGCTCATGCCCGGCAAACTCGCAGACCTCGTGATCCTCTCGCAGGACATTTTCCGCATCAACCCCGCCGAGATCGAGCGCACGAAGGTTCGCCTCACGATCATGGATGGCCGGGTCGTCTACGAAGAGAAGCAATAGCCGGAGGCTCCGAGTGGAATTCACCTTCGTCGAAGGTTTGCGGACGCTGAAATTCGATCTTGTCCTGACGCTCGCGCTGGCAGCTCTGTTTCTGTTCGCGGGCGTCTTCGTGCAGGGGCGCGTCGGCTTTCTCAAACGCGCGAGCATCCCGGCGGCGGCGATTGGCGGCCTGTTGTTTGCGTTGCTCGTGTTGCTCCTGCGCGCGCGCGGCACGCTCGGCGTCGCGCTCGACACATCGCTGCGCGCGCCGTTGCAGATCGCTTTCTTTACCACCATCGGGTTCGGCGCGACGCTCTCGCTGCTCGGCGCGGGCGGCCTGCGCCTGATCATCTTCTACATCATTGCGACGGGGACGGCGATAGTGCAAAACGCAGCGGGCATAGCGGTCGCGCTGGCTCTCGGCGCGCCCGCCGCGCTCGGCGTCATCTGCGGATCGCTGACGCTGACGGGCGGCCCCGCGACGGGGCTTGCGTTCACGGGAGAGTTCGAGCAGTTAGGCGTGACGGGCGCGGGCGCGCTCATCATCGCGTCGGCCACCTTCGGCATCTTCATTTCGAGTCTGGTGGGAAACCCGGTCGCCGCCGTGCTCATACGCCGCTTTCGTCTCGCCGCGCCGCGCGAGGAAACGAAACGAGACGAGGCGGAAGAGTTCTGGGCTATCGGCGCGACGGGCAGGTTTGACGACGCGGGCGAAGAGACTAATGAAGGCGCGAAGCCGAACGAGAAAGAGCCGTCTTTGACGGGCGCGGAGTTGTTGCGCAACCTGCTGCTCCTGCTCGCGGTAATGGGCGTCGG
>DASPJG010000835.1:0-6440 GCA_035628755.1 Pyrinomonadaceae bacterium | reverse complement strand
TTATAGGAATTCGCGCCGCCGTCCTCCGTGCCGGCGACGTAGATGTTGCCGTCCACGTCCGTCTTCACGTCCGTCGGCCAGTCGCCAAAAGAGCCGACGCCGGAGTAAGAGCGCGTCCACAACTGGTTGCCGGTCGGACTGTACTTGACGACGATGATGTCCGTGTTGGAGCTATGGTTCGGAAGGAAAGACCTACCAGCGACGATGGAATTGCCTTGATGATCGACGGCCATCACGGGCTCGTAGCCGGCGGCGACTCCGCCGCCGTGGAAGGTGCGCTCCCACGCGACTGTCGGCGTGCCGGGAACGGGCGTCGGCGTCGCCACTGCGTCAATCGTGATGTTGACAATGACGCTCGTGGTCGCGCCGTCCTCGTCGGTCGCGCGGGCGGTGAGTTGGTGCGCGCCCGCGTTCGGGTTAACTAAGAGCGTGCTGTAGTTCCCTGCTGCGTCTGCGGTTGTGTCCTCGCCGATGAGGCCGAGTTGGCTGCTGCTGAACTCGACTTTAACGACGCGACCGTCCGTGTCGTTCGCCTGCGCCGTGAGCGTAACGCTCTGCCCCTGCGCGAAGGAGACACCATCGTGCGGGCTGACCCACTCGACCTGCGGCGGCTCGTTGCTGACGTTGGCTTGGACTGGCTGCGACTTGGTTGTCAGATTTGTTAAGTCGTAGGCGACGGCGTAGAGATCGTAAGCGCCCGGCTCGGTCGGCGTCCAAGAGACGCTGAAGACTCCTCCGGCTTCTGCGCTCGTGTCGGTTGCGATGCGCTGCACATTGCCGCCGAGGCTGCGGTAGAACTCGACGCGCACCACCGCGTCATCGTCCTGCACGTTGGCCGTCAACTGAACTTGCGTGTTCTTCGGCACAATCGCGCCGCCCGTCGGACTCGTCAGCGTGACGGCTGGAGGCTGGTTGATCCGTAAGTCGCCCGCTGATGTGTCGAGCGCGTAGAAGTAGGCGATGCTCGCCGCTGCCGGACTGTCGCTGATAATGTCCGCAGCGATGTAGGCCGTCTGCCCGTCGGCGGTGAAGCGCGCTCGCGTGTTGGGAACGACGAGGCCGCGCGGGTTGAGGCTCAACTCGTCCGGCAGTTGTTGTTTCCAGAGAAGCTGACCGTCCACGCCGACGGCGGCGAAGAGGCCGGGGCTGTCGGCGGCGACGCGACCGCCCAACAGGACGAGGCGATTGTCAGTGCTTGCAACGGGCGCGGCGAGCAGGTGCGGGGCGTCGTAGCTCCAGCGCGGCTCGCCGGTTGACGGTTCGATGGCGTGTAGTAATTTCGCATCCTGCACTACATAGAGCGTCCCGTCCGACGCTGCGTCCGGCGTCGAGAGATTGCTCGTCGGGCTGACGGGCGACTCCCAACGCGATGCGCCTTGCGGCGTGTAAGAGTTGAGGCGATAGACGCCGCTTGCGGGAAGCGTGACGGCGAAGAGGTCGCCGGAAAGCGGCGCGACGGCGGGTTGCCCCGTCGTGCCAGTCAACGTCTCGAAGAGTTTCTGCCCCGCGAATGAATAGCCGAAGAGAGACTTGTTCAAGACAGTGGTGGTCTGGAAATAAAACTGTGAAGGCGCTAGACCTTGCGCGGTTCCCCCGAAGACGATCTCCGCACCGTCGCCCGACAAGTATTCCCCATCGTTCCAAGCAAGAGAGCCGTCCGGGTTGAGTGCGAACGCGCCGATGCCGCCAGTGCCCGCGACGCCATAAATCTTGCCGTCAGAGCCGATGTTCGGGCCAACAGCAACGCTGCCGCACGTCTCATCAAAGACCCACTTCTGCGTGCCGTCCGCGTTGACGGCGAAGACTGCGTGGATGCTCTCAGGGCTGGACGCCGGGCACTGCCCTGCCGCATCGCGCGCCACCGCGCCAGCGACGTAGATCGTCCCATCCGCGCCGACCGAGACCGAACCGACTGCGCCAGCCGAACCTGCGCGAAAGACCCACTTCAACGCGCCTGCCGGAGTGAGCGCGTAAAGATGGCCTGTGGCGTCGTTGAGATAGATCGTGCCGTCTTGTCCAAGCGCGGCGCGTTGGTGCGCGCGGTCGGCAGCCATCGTAAAACGCCAGCGGACGCGCCCGTCAGCGCGGCGCGCCGTTACGTTGAGGGTCTCGCTCGCTGTCCCGCCAGCGGTCGTCAAACTAAGTGGCACGCTACCGAGCGATGCGCCTTCGGGGACGTAAGCATTGACAAGTGTGTCCGACCAATCGGCGATGATCGCGGGCTTGCCGTCAACAAGCAACTGGCTGTCGCCTTGCTCGTCTCCGAAGTGTGTGCCGCTGATTCGAATAAGGCCGCTGCGCGTAACTGTGGTTTGTGAAAACGTGCTAATGCTCGGCGGGATGAGCGTCGCCCCGTATAACTCCATCGCCATGTCGGACGCCGTGTAGTTAGAAGTCGCCCCCGTGCCCCACACGCCGCCCGCGAGATTATCGCGGACGCGCCACGCCGCGCCGCGCATGGTCGGGTAGTAGCCGCCGCTCCTGACGTTCCACCAAGCGTCTTCGAAGAGGGGCTGCACGGAGATGAAGTGGCGGCCTGTAGCGCGGAAGGGCTGCGGGAGCGTGATGTCAAAGGCAGTCGGATTCGCAGCATCGAACAGGACGCCCCCCGCTCCCCTCGGCAAGAAATACTCGGACTGCAAGTTGCCCGGTGCGTTGTTGATTGCGTCGTAGAAGCGCACATAGACGCCGTTGTAACGCGGGTTCGGCGATGTCTCGTAGCCGTCCCACTGCCCATACACCCGCACGCGCGAGATGGCGGCTGAGAGATCGAAGTCGTCGGCGACTTCACCGTCAATCAGTTTGCCGGTGATCTTCTTCGAGCTTGGCCCTAGTGTGGCGCGCCCGTCGGGGGGCTGCTGCGAGAGCGGCGCGGCGTTGTAGTCAACGTCGGGCGGCGGCGCGGGCGTACCCGCGAAGTTTGCCGTCTGGTGTCCGTTGAGATTACTCAAAGTGCGCGAGGCCGGAGCGAAAGTATAGCCGGAGGTCGAGGGGCTGACGGTGAAATTGCCGCCCGGCGCGAGGTTGGCGAAAGTGTATTCGCCGTTGGCATCGGTCGTCGCCGTTGCGCTCGTGTCGCCGGAGAGCGTGATGCGCACGCCGTAGAGCGGGCTGCCGGAGGTGGCCGCGATGCGGCCACGCACGTTAAAGCCCGCGTCGCCGACCGTGACCCGAACGGTCGGCGACGTGCCGACGGATTCGTAACTGCTGACAGGCCGCGTAGTCAGAAGGTAGAAGCCGTCGGGCGGGTTCGTCCAAGTGAAGTTGTATGCGCGGACAGAACCGTTACCCTGGCCGGGGCCTTCAACCGTGCCGATGAGCGTGTTGTTGGCGTAGAAGTCCATCCGCGTGAGGTATTCGTCAATCCGTTCGTTGTTCAACTGCGCGGTTGCGCTGATCTGGACGCTCTGTGCGTGGCCGAAGTGGTCGTCATCGAGCGGCGCAGTGATCGTGGCCGTCGGGCGCTCGCGCACCCAGACGCGCTGGTAAGACGATTGTGTAAAGTCGCCGTCATTGTCGAACGCTTTGGCGACGATGTAGTGGAAGCCCTTCGGGACGTTCGCCCAGTTGAAGACATAAGGCTCTTGCTCGTCGGTGAAGGCGAGTTGATAGTTCGGGTATTCGCCGACGTGGAACTCGACGCGCGCGATGCCTTCGGGGTCGGAGGCGTCGGCGGCGACGTGGAAGTTGCCCGGCGCATCCTGCGCGGCGTCGGAGATGGTATCGAGGTTGACGACGGGCGCGGTCGCCTCGTTCGAGTAGGCAGAGTCGCCGTAGGCGTTATAGGCGCGGACGCGGAATATGGCGCGATTGGTCAGGGGAACGCTGTAGTTTGTGATTGAAGTCGTGTTAGCGCCGAGACGACGAAACTCGTTCCAGCCGGAGACGGACTTTACCTCGGCCTTGAAGCCCGTCTCGTCCGCGCTGTTATCCGTCCAAGTGAGCGTCACATTGCCGGTGACGTTGTTGACCTGCGTGATCGTCAGATTGCCGGGCGCGGCGGGCGGGGTCTGGGCGGCCACCGTGATAAGCCGCGCGAGACGCAGCGCGAAGCCATGCGTTAATAGAGGCGACTTCGCATGAGCCTTCCACAAGTCTGTGCCAACCAAGCTGATCAGGATGATGGCGGCCAACAATAAGACGATAGCTTTGAAGCGCGGCGGGTTGGTTTGAGGCACTGAACTTCTCCCTCCTCGGGAGTGGTGCGCTGCATGTCCGCGCACCTAGACCTTAAGGCATGGACGTTTCGGCGAGGTCGAAGCGGATACCGAAATCCGCTTTACTGCTTAACTGGCAGGTCTTCTTAGGGGTTTTGGGGTCGCGAATTCTATCGCAACCGAATGAGAAAGAAACCCCTTCGCGATAAAACTTCGAGGTCGAGATTTGGCATTCAGCAAAGCGTGCGCAGAGCCGTTTCGACCTAATCTATCTCACCCATCCGCGACTCACTATCGCGATCTGTAAACCGGGTCGTCAATCTGCAAGACCGACCATCAGATAGTCTGTGAGCGCGGGCACGTTCACGACGAGAGCTCGGTTACGCCCATAGTCCACCAGCCCGTGTCGGCGCAACTCCCCCATCGTGATCGTCACGCGCTGGCGGCTCATCACCGCCATGCGTGCTAGTTCCTCGTGCGTGACCGCGAGCGTCACCTTCCCCTTATCATGTTCCGGCTGAGATGCTTGCCGCGCCTGAGCGGACGCCGCAAGGTGCAGTAGCAATCTCCCCAACCGCTCCCCGGCGTTGCGGTAAGCGAATAACGCGAGTCGTTTCTCAGCATTGCCGAGCCGGATGCAGAACGTAAAGAGGACAGCGGCGAACACTTCACGGTTGGCGCGCACGTAATCCACGAAGTCTCCAACCTTGATCTCGGTCGCCTCGCTCTCTACTTCGGCGCGTGCCGTCGTGCGCCGGTACTCGGTCGGCCCGCCGCAGAAACACAACTCGCCGAAGGGCTGCCCCGGTTCGATGACGCGCACTGACACTTCGCCGCCGTCCGCGCTACCAGCCGAGATCACGACGCGCCCGCGTAGCAGGAAGTAGATGCGATCCGCGCGGTCGTCGGGCTGCCACACGTCAGACTTCGGACGATAGCGTCGCAGCCGTCCGAGAGAGCCGTCGGGCGGCAGGTGTTCGGCGGTCAGTTCGGTCAGCGCGAGACAGTCTTCGTGCTCGCCCTGCGGGAATTGCAGCTTGTACCTTTTCAGCGAATCGTCCGGCATTTCGTCACGACAGATGCCCGCGCCTGCTCTGTTATCTCGCCTGTTGACGGTAGTGCCCGTGGTGCCGCCAAACCTGACGCGCGCATGGAATAGAGATATGAACAATCAAAGATAGCACAACGATAAATATTCCTTTGTCACCACGGTGACAAAACAATCAACCATCAGAGCGGTATCAGTTGGCGGCGACAATTTCCACGCTTAGTAGAATCCGCAAAGAGATTTTCACTCTCTTATCAGCCTGCGATTTCATCACTTGAAGCGGTCGTGTCATAAAAAATATGTTAGCCGCAAGTACTGATAGCGAGAAGATCGGTATGACCTCAATATCTGAGGTGGTCGGAAAGTTTTTGCGACACTGCCCCAAACAGGCCACGAGCATTCCCGCAGTGTCTAATTGCAAACGCTATAAAATCAACAGGAGAACGCCCGTAGCAACGGGAGCAGACTTCCGGCCACGACAAAATTACGGAGTGGGTTCTTCTTTTGAGTGTCAGCGGACAAGCGGCAAACACTTGAAAAATAGGAGGTAAGAATTGGTAGCGGGGGGGAGACTTGAACTCCCGACCTTGGGGTTATGAACCAAACCCGCTACGAAAATCCAAACATCTGACTTTCCACGACTTGCAGCCACGCGGGAAAATCAGCCTTTTTGAATCTGTTACCTTCCTCTTACCTTCCTCTTACTTCCCTTCTCTCGGAATTCCTGCCCCAAATATGCCCCAGGTGTGGCCAGTCAGTTCTGCGTCAGTGCTGGTCAGTAATGGCCCCATTGATGAGCGGAATCATCGCGACTCCTTCAGGACTGCCCTAGGGGACCTAAGGGTTCCGTCCCCCTACTACTGGCAAGAGACCAGGCGGCAACTTAGCCTTGTCGTAGTTCTTTGCCTTCTTAACCATTTCAGGTGCGAGACCAACCGCGGTTGTAAGGTCTGCTCCCTCAATATCAGAATCTTGAAGAGATGTCCCTACTAAATTGGCCGCGCGCAGGTCAGCGTTTTTGAGATTTGCCCCATCCAATGTCGCGTCTGTAAGATTAACATTGGACAAGTTAGCCCCTTCCAGAACCGCCTTCCTGAGATAGGTCCCCTGCAGAGACGCCCCTTCCAGATGAGCAAACTTGAGTACCCATTCATCCATCATGGCAAAATCTAGCTTAACTTTCCGAAGATCAGTTTTACTAAAATTAGGGGGCGCGCCCATATTGGAGTTCCGTT
>DASPJG010000834.1:0-2971 GCA_035628755.1 Pyrinomonadaceae bacterium | reverse complement strand
AACCACGATGAGCGAATCATCCTGCGAGACGAGGCGCGCCTGCCACTCGCGGTGGAGACGGCCATCGAACTTTCGCGCTTGCACCGTGATGATTTCGCCCAGCGCGGGCGCGGCGACCTCCGAACTCTCAACCCCCATGCGACGACACCTTCACTTACCCGCGCGCACCGTGTTGCGGAGCGTGCCGACGTTTTCGACTTCGACTTCGCACACGTCGCCATCCAAGAGAGGCGCGACGCCAGCGGGCGTTCCGGTAGAGATCAGGTCGCCCGGCTCCAGCGTCATGATGTGCGAGATGTAGCGTATGAGATAGGCGACGGGAAAGGCCATCGCGGCGGTGCGCCCGCGCTGCCGCGTCTCGCCGTTGACGCGCGTCTCCACCTGTAAATCGAGCGGGTCGATGCCGCTCACCACGTAGGGGCCGACGGGGCAGAACGTGTCGAAGGACTTGGCGCGGGTGAACTGCACGTCGCGGCGTTGCAGGTCGCGCGCGGTGACATCGTTGACGCAGGTGTAGCCGAGCACGTAGTCGAGCGGATTTTCGCTGTCGCCGATGCGCTGCGCGCGGCGTCCGATAACGACGCCGAGTTCGCCTTCGTGCTCGACGCGCGCGGAGAGAGAGGGAAGTTCGATTGCCTCGAATTGCCCGATCACTGACGAGGGCGGTTTGAGAAACAGTAGCGGTTCGTCGGGCATGGGATTGCCGAGTTCGGCGGCGTGGTCTCGATAATTGCGCCCGACGCAGACGATTTTAGAGGGCGTAACGGGCGCGAGCAGTTTCACGTCCGATAGTGCAAGCCCTTCGACAGACCAGACGGGCGTGGGCGCGGCTTCAAAGATTTGTGCAGAGGGGACGGGAAAGACCGCGTCGTCTTTGACCAAGCCGTAGCTGGGCGCGCCGGTCGTCTGGGATAAAAAGCGACAGATCGTTTTGCTCATTTAAGGCACCGTTTCGGAGACGACTTCGGAGGGCTGGCTCGTGTTGCCAGCCGTGTCCACAGCCGTCAGGTAGTAGAAATATTTGACGCCGGATTCGACCGCGTCGTCCTGATAAGTAGTGCGTTCGAGCAAACTGCGGTTGAGTTTCGTCCAGGTGTCTTTCGGCGCGTTCGGGTCGGTCGAGCGATAGATGTTGTACCCCGCCACGTCGCGCTCGGTGTTCGCGGGGAAAAAGAGCGAGAGGCGGCGCGGCGCGGGGGCGATAGACACTGAGGTCGGGGCGGACGGGGGGAACGTGTCGCGCGGCGCGATGCCGAGCGCGTTCGAATTGAGACTCTCGACCTGCGCGCCGCCCGTGCCGAGCGAGACGGCGCGCACGATGTAGACGTACTCCTCGCCGAATTTGAAGGTCTGATCGTTGAACTCCGTCGCGGTCAGCACCTCGCTGTTGAGCGGCGTCTGCGCGGGTTCGTTCTGCGAGCGATCCGTGCGGTAGATGTTGTAACCGAGCAGGTTGACGGGCGTCGAATTGTCTACGTTGGCGGGCGGCGTCTGCCAGCGAATACGGACTATGTTCTCGCTCTCGTTCGAGACACTGAGGAGCGTGGGCGGCTGGCTCACGCGCGTCGCGGGTTCGATGAGCAGGAAGTTTGAGAAAGAAGCGCGCTGGCCTGTGGCATTGACGTAGCGCAGCGCGTAGCGCAGGCGCACGGGTTCGTTCAGAGTGAGCGTGTCCTCATAAGTCAAATCTTCCGTGGCGCGCTGGATGGAGGAGAAAGGGACGGAGCCGATCAGCGTGGCGCGCGTGGCGAATTCCTCTTCCGTCAGGGGCAGAGGATCGTTCGTGCTCTCGGCGACGCGATAGATGTCTATGCGGCGGATGCTCTGCACGCTGCCTGCGGGCGCGTTGCGGCGCGGCGCAGGCCAACTGAGGATGACCTGATTGCCGCGCTGCACGCCGGAGAGCAATTCCGTGCGCTGCGGGACGTTCTCGGTGGGCGGCAGCGGCGGGCGACGTTTGCCGCAAGCCGAGGGCAGGCAGAGGAGTACGAATGCGAAAGTGAGAAGCAGGAAGCGACGGGAAACGAAATGGCCGCGCGGGCGTGAAAATTTCATGCGTGGATGCTTCGGGTCTCTCACAAAATGTAGCGGCTGAGGTCTTGATCTTTGACGATGGCCTGAAGCGTGTTGGAGACGTAGGCGGCGTCGATCAACTGACACTTCGGTTCGAGGTCGGGGCCAGCGAAACTGATCTCGTCCAAGACCTTTTCCATGATGGTGTGCAGGCGGCGCGCGCCGATGTTCTCCGTTTGCTCGTTGACGCGCCCGGCAAACTGCGCGATGGAGTCGATAGCGTCGTCCGTAAACTCCAGATCGATCCCTTCCGTTTCGAGCAGGGCGCGGTATTGCTTGACGAGCGAATTTTTCGGCTCGGTGAGAATCCGCTTGAAGTCCTCGATGGTCAGCGATTCGAGTTCGACGCGGATGGGGAACCTGCCCTGTAGTTCGGGGATCAAGTCCGAAGGCTTCGAGACGTGGAACGCTCCGGCGGCGATGAAGAGGATGTGATCCGTGCGCACCATGCCATAGCGCGTATTGACGGTCGTGCCCTCGACGATGGGGAGGATGTCGCGCTGTACGCCTTCGCGCGACACGTCGGGGCCGCCCCCGCCCGACTCGCGCCCGGCGATCTTGTCTATCTCGTCGAGAAAGATGATGCCCGCGGACTCGACGCGTTCGAGCGCGGCGCGCGCCACCGTGTCCATGTCGATGAGCCGTTCTTCCTCTTCCTGCAACAGGTATTCCATCGCCTCGTCGACGCGCATGCGGCGGCGTTTCGTGCGCCCCTGAAAGAGATTGCCGAGCATGTCCTTCATGTTGATGCCCATCTCTTCGACGCCCTGCGGCCCTGCGACTTCGATGGTCGGGAAATTCTTCTCGCGCACTTCCATCTCGACCATGCGGTTTTCCAGTTTCCCGGCGCGGAGTTGCTCGCGGAGTTTTTCACGCGTCCGCTGAAACTGGTCGTCGC
>DASPJG010000833.1:0-2602 GCA_035628755.1 Pyrinomonadaceae bacterium | reverse complement strand
GGAGTGCTGCAACGTGCGCCGGCAAACCCGCAACCTGCCCCGGCAAAGCCGTTTTATCAGGAGGCCATTGATGCGCTCGCGGCGGAGCGGCGTCAGATCATCACCATTGTTCGCAGCCAGATCATCCCGGAATCCGTCCCCATCCTCGAAAAACTCGTCGCGCTCTGCGAAGCGATAGATCGCGGGGCGGCCTCCGAGGTCAAGACGTTGCTTGAGGATTTTCTGGCGTCCGACACAAGTCACCTGACGCTCACCACACCGTCAAACTCGCTGGTGGTGGAGATGGTCAGCCGGATGGTGTTGCTCGGTCTGGATGCCGAGTCCGAGAAATTGCGGCGGTGGGGCGTTGAACGGGAAAAGCAGGTGTCGCCCGGATTCAATAGAGGTTTTTCACGCGAAATCTACACTTGGGAGTCTATCGAGGAGCGTCTGCTCGCACAGATTCCAGAGACGGGCGGAGCGGAGGGTTTGAAGGCGCTCGATGGATTGCTGCTGCTCTTCAGTCAGCTTATCAACGAGCGGTTCTCCCTCAACGAGCAGGAGATCGAAAAGGACAGGAAGAGACGCGCGGAGTTATACGATAACTACTTCGTCCAGCGCGACCAGACAATCGCAGTGTATGCCGCCGAACTCGTCCGGCTCATGCGCGAGACTTTCATCGGGATTCAATCTGCGTTCCAACTCGTCCTCGACCAGGCGGTCGAAGACCTCGCGGCGGGACGCGGCAGGGCGATGCTGGACAACGCTAAGGACAGGCTCGAAAAACGGTTGCTGCCCCTGATCGAACCCGCTGACAAGAGCCGTCAAACCGGGGGCGTGGTCGTCGAAACGACGCGCTCGGAGTTCGAGGAAGGCGGCGGCGTCCATCAAGATGCGCTGGCGAAGACCGAGGCGGCGCGGGCGAAACGCTCGATCAAGATTCAGTTCTACGATGTGGAGCAGATACCGTGGCTTGCCTCGGAAATGTCGTCAGACTTCAGCGGGGTGTTTCTGGCACGCCGACGACAAATAGCCCTGATAGAAGAAATCTATGGATTGCAGAAGGACGACAAGGGCAACCTCACTTCCGAGACGAAAGAGAACGCGGCGGCAATGGCGAATCTCGGAGCCGGGGGCTTGCGCTTGCACAGCGACGACGACTGGCGGAAATTCGTGGCGGAAAAGTTCGACTTGCGCGAAGCCACGGATGGTCGCGAGAAGGCGATTATCTCCGTCATCGAGCTTCTGGAAAAGTACATGCGTGTGTTCACGACCCACACGCCGTACAACATCGCTGACTTCGGTGACAACCTCCTGACCAAGACTTTTCCGCGCGATCTCGCAGGCCGTCTCATACATGACTGCGGGGTCTACGGGCTACGCATGGCCTACATCCTCTCTCTCTTGCGCGACCATCCGAAATTGCGCCTGCGTTTCCGCTACGTCGTGATGCCGCTGCACGTAGGGCTGCTGATCACGGGCGACGGCCTGCCGACATTCCTCGTCAACAACGACAGCATCACGCGTTACACGACGGCGGATGTGGCGGCCTTGCGCGCCGAGTGGGATCAGTTGAACGAGGAGGGCGAAAAGGGCAAGCCGGCCAAGCCCGGCACCGAGGCGCGCTTCTCCGGCGAATTGATGGCCGACGCGTTTTTACAGGGGGCAGACTTGCCCTACAAGCAGACGGATGTCGTGAATCCCACAGGCTCGACCGCGACGATGAAGCTGCAATTGTGGCAACAATACACACGCAACATCGCGCCCGCCGCCGACCGGCTCTTCGGGCCTTCCGTTAAAGACCCGAAGAGTCCTAACTACCAGTTCTATCTGCGTTACCTCAAACTGCTCGGCCTGTTCAAGGATCATCACAACGCTTCGCTGCTCCCCTTCTGGAACGTCACGGCTCCCCGTCTGTGGGATGCGAACAAAGCCGCGATCACGGCAGCTTTCGCGGAGTTACAGAAAGCGGCTCCCGACAAGAAAGCGGCAGCGCAGGCCGCCTACTTTGCAACCGTGAAGACTTACGAGGATGCGCTGGATGCGGAGTTCACACTCGTCCAACAGGCGACACAGCCGATCATCGCCGAACAGAGCGCAATCCAGGCACATATCGAGGCACATCCCGAAGTGTTCGCCACTGGCACGGAGGTCAAGAGCGCGGATCGGGTGACTGCCATGTTCGAGGCCGTCGGAGTCATGGGCTCTTGGTGGGAGAACATCATCTATGACCACTTGAGAGACCTTCGCAGCGGTGCGCGCATCGAAGCGCCGTTCGAGAAACCCGAGCAGAAGCTGATGCCCATCAACTGACGACCCGCCCGGCCTTGCTCGCGCCGCTGACGCAGAACTTATTCAAGGCCACGGCCAACCTCTTGCTCACGGTTTGGAGAAACAGCGCGCCGTGAAAGAGCATGACTTACAAACGCGATGGCTAGGGCGAAGACGATTAGAACCGCAGCGACGGCGAACGTGATCCGCATGCCAGCCGCAAAAGCCTTCGGATGTGCTGACATCATGTTGGGCGTCGCCGCTCCGAGAGCGAACACAGTGCCCATCACGGATGCGCCAGTGATGAGTCCGAGATTGCGCGACAGGTTGAGCATGCCGGACACGACACCCC
>DASPJG010000832.1:0-6259 GCA_035628755.1 Pyrinomonadaceae bacterium | reverse complement strand
CCAGCGACGTTTGCAGGCGTGAGGCCAGTTCGTTTTGCAGGTTGAAATAATAGTCGTCTACCACCGCGCCATTCGTGATCCGAGAACTCCATGCCGCGCCGCCGAGGATTCGACCTGCAAGTTGTGGGATGAGAATCGCCGCCGCGCTCTGTGCGTTCGGGTCGGAAGCAAGTTGGCTGAAATATATCATGGCTGCCGTCTCAAACAGCCTGCGCGCACCGGCAGGCGACACGTAGCCGAAGGCGAGGGAATCGGTCGCGTTCATACGCATTCGCATCTCCGCCAATTGCGCATCACCCGCCAGAGACGCGCGCTCGCCCCGGCGCACCGCGAGGCAGGCGCGGACGGTCTCTTCGTCGTTCCCAACAATCGCCACGCTCTCCGAGATCGCCGCGATGATCTTTCTTTTGCCGTCCGGCGTCGTCCAGATGATGACGGTCGAGGCGTCGGCGTCCTGTTTCTGGACGACCGGCTCGCCATACTTGCGTCGTGCGTAGTTGCCGACCAGCTTGGTCAAGGCCGCCTGCACGCGGCGCGCGCCCGTGTGTGTTTCCGCGACGAGCGCGATGCGCGGTTTAATGTCGCGCACCGTGCTCGATTCCTCCGTCACGTCGAATCCGAGCACGACGACCGCTGCCTGCGTGCGCGAGAAAACGACCGTTTCGGCAGACCCGATGCCGCTCCACGCCGACAGGCGACTCAGCCAGCCGAGCCTCCCGATGTTCGGACTCAGCCCGGCGGGCGGGGCGAGGGCTTGCCAAGCGTCCGTCGAGGTTATGCCGCTCACAATCTCCGGCAGGCTATTCGCTTCGATGTAAATCAGCGATTCGGCAGGCACGTAGGCGGACATGTCCACGGCTGCGGGGCGATTCCACCAGACCCACGCGGCGAGCAGAAGCACGAGCGCGACTATTGACAGGGCGATCCTCCGCAGCCAACTCTTCATGCCAGCATCCTACCTTTCGGCTGCCGGACGAAGCAAGAACCGCCGGTTTCACCCTGCGGTCTTGAAAGAAAGTTCACCCGTTTACAAAACTGGAAGTGCCGCCCGTTTTTTCCAGAAAGTCGTGCAAACACGTCAGACTGACGAAACAAGGTTTGTAAAATCTATAAGTTAAACAATCAAAATTGTTGTTGACACTGCTAAACACGATGGTTTATATTTCTTCTTGACGGTGGGAACCACACTCCCGCCCTGATTGATAAGGCGTTGCTCAGTGTCCGGCAAAAGCTATTTCAGCGTTCATGCCCGACGGATGACGCGTGCGACTCTGGCAAGCCTCTCTTTGAAACTCAGCCGATAAAGGCACACTTCGCGCGAGCGAAGGTCGCAAAGCCCACGGAAGTCAGCGAGAATCTTAAAAACCGCCGCTGACTTGGCCGGGTTGCCGAAGGTGAGGCGGCTCGCGCCGGACGCCTCGAAAGCGTTCGGGAAGCGCAGCAGTTTTACCCGCCACTTCACTCCTAGTGAAAATTGTTCGTTCCGACCTGGTGCATCATTCGCCTCGCTTTATCGCACCGCTTCTCTCCTGATTACGTAGTGGCTTAGACCTTTTCGTTATGTCAACGGGACGCCCGCACCATGACCGTAGCCGCATGAACCCCACTTCATATTCGCCTTCGACACCTACCACGCGCGACGTTCGTTCCAGAGCGCGCCGCATTCGCGCCCGCCTCCGGCGAGACCAACGCAGAAGAGCACGGAAAGTATCCGGGGAAAAATAGAAATGTTTGGAAGAAAAAATTCTAACAAGAAAAATCTGGTCGGTCTGGACATCGGCTCAAGCTCGGTGAAAGCCGTCGAGTTGCAGGGCAAACCGGGCAGTCTCGTCCTCGTCAATTTAGGCCAGGAGAGCTTGCAGCCGGACACAGTGGTTGACGGGCAGATCATGGAACTCAATTCCGTCTCCCAGACCATCGCCAACGTTTTCGGCTCGCACCAGATCAAGACCGAGCGCGTGGCGGCGGGCGTCAGCGGAAGTTCCGTCATCGTCAAGAACATCATTGTCCCGCCGATGAGCAAGGACGAACTCGAAGAGTCCATTGACTGGCACGCCGAGGAGCACATCCCCTTCGACATCGCCGACGTGAGCCTGGACTATCAAGTCGTCGGTTCGAATGACGACTCGCTGCACGTCCTGATGGCCGCCTGCAAGCGCGACTTCGTGGCGAACATCAAGCAGGTGATCCAACTGGCGGGCAAATTCCCGGCCATCATCGACGTTGACGCCTTCGCCTTGCAGAACTGCTACGAGGTCAACTACCAGCCGACGCCGGATCAGTCGGTCGCGCTCCTGAACATCGGCGCGTCCACGATGAACATCAACATCCTGCACGGCGCGCGCAGCGTCTTCACGCGCGACGTTTCGGTTGGAGGCAACCAGTACACCGCGCTCCTGCAAAAGGAATTGGGCTTGACGTTCGAGCAGGCCGAGTCGGTCAAACGCGGCGGGATGGCTCCCGGCGAAACCGAACGGCGCGACATGGCGAACGTGTTGGAGACCGTGTCGGACATTCTCGCACTGGAGATTCAAAAGACGTTCGACTTCTACCGCGCCACGTCGGACGACGGCGAGGGCACGGTGCAGAAAATATTGATCTCCGGCGGCGGCTCTAAGCTGCCGGGGCTGACGGAATTTCTGGCGAACCGTTTCGGCGTCCCCGTCGAGGCGTTCAACCCGTTTCGCCAGATTAAAGTTGATGCGAAGCGTTTCGATCCCGAGTACATGCGGGACGTGATGCCGGAACTGGCCGTGGCTGTCGGGCTGGCTTTGAGAGGAGTGGAGGCTTAAATGATCAAGGTCAACTTACTGGACTCGGTCACTGACAAGACCAGCGTCGCCGCCATTGAGACGCGCGTCGCCAACCCGCGCACGCAAGGCCGTCTTGTGCTGCTCGTCGTCGTCGCCCTGCTGGGGATGGCGGTCGTGTTCGACTGGACGAGCGCAAACTCGGCGCACGCCGAAGTGACGGCGGAACTCAAGCGTCAGGAAGAACAGGCCGCGCGCATGGAGGCCATCAAGAAAGAGCAGGCCGAACTGGAAAAGAAGACGCAGGAAATTCAGACGCGCATTGACGCGATCAAGAAATTGCGTACTTCGCAGCAGGGGCCGGTCGCGGTGCTGTCGGCCATCAACGAGCGTCTGCCTAAGATCACAGAGTTCCGGCTCGAAAGCATTGAGCAGAAGGGCGGGGATTTGATCTTGAAGGGCGACTCGCCGAACGAAGCCGCCGTCACGCAGTTCGGACGCAGCATGGAATTCTCTTCCGGCCTTTTCACCAACGTCAGCATCGAGACGAAACGTGAGTTGCTCGATAAAGTCAGCGGTAGCACGGCTGCTCCGGCTGCCACCGCCGCCGCCGCCGCGCCGGAAGACGCGAGCAAGCCGGTCGCCAAACTCGAAACCGTGACCTTCACCTTGAAGTGCAAATACACACCGCCGGGCAGTCAAACGTCCGCGCCCGCCAACAACGCGAAGCCGTCCGGCGCAGCCGCGCCCGCCCAGGTTGCCAAAAAATAGCACGTCGCCGCTCGACCTCGCGCCCGAAGGGAACTGACATCTCATGTTGAAATTAGACGCACTACAACAAAAACCCTGGTACTTACAGTTCGCGGTATTCGGCTTCGTAGCCCTGCTCGTCTACGGCGGCTTCTGGTATTTCGTCACCAGCGGCACGCGCGAAGAGACGAAAACCCTGCAAGCCAAGGTTGACACTCTGCAACAGGAGAACGCGCGCGCCCAGATCGCCTCGCAGCGACTCAACGACTTCAAGGCCACCTACGCGCGCGCGCAGGCCGACTACGAAGATTTGAAGGCGCTCCTGCCCGAACAGCGCGAACTCACGACCGTCTTACAGGGCTTGCAGGATCGCGCGCGCGGGCGTCTGTCCGTCACGCGCTTCACTCCGAAGGATGACGTGCAGCAGGACTTCTACGCGGGCAAGCCCGTCGAGGTCGAAGTCTCAAGCACTTACAACAACCTCGGCGCGTTCTTCGCGCAGATCGCCGCCTATCAGCGCATCGTCTCGATCAGCGATTTCAAGCTCTCGCGCATGAAAGAGCAGAACGCGAGCAAAACGGTTGATGCGCAGTTCTTGCTGACGGCCTACTACGCTTCGAGCGAGAAACTACAGAACACGGCGAAGCCCACCAACCCGACGCAAGCGCCCGCCGCCGCGAAGTAGTTACCGGACGACACCGCCGCGAGGGAACGCGGCCAGACCTACTCAGGAACAAAAGAGATGAATTACACCAAAATGATCAAGCAGACCTTGCATGCGGCATTGGCCGCGGGCGCGGTGTTGACCTTCTCCGCCGCCGGTCTCGCGCAAGAGGCGAGCACCACTTATCGCGGCGCGGGGCGCGACCCGTTCACGAAGTACAAGCCGGCGGTGAAGCGCGTGAAGCGCGTGCCGCAGCCCGTCAGCGCGCCTTCCATCGAACAGCGCATCGCCGCCTACAAGACACAGAAGGCCATCGCGATGAACGCGCAACTGCCCGCCCCGAAGCCGACCACCGCGCTCCTGCTCAGCGAGGCGCAAGTGACCGGCATCTTCCGCACCCCGCGCGGCTACGCGGCGATGGTCGAAGCCAAACCGATCAAACTATCTTATGTCATCTATCCCGGCGAGATTTTCTTCGACGGGATGCTGGTCGCCATCGAAGAAGACCGGCTCGTGTTTCGTAAAGAGACGCGTTGGAGCGACGGGCGGCGCGAGATGAACGTCGAGATGAAAGCCCTCGGTGCAACCAACGCCGTCAAAGATGCTTTGACGAGCGCGAATGCGCCCGCCGCTGCCGCACCCACCAGCACCGCCGCCGCGCCGAGAGCGAAAGAAGAAGGCGCGACGAACGCCCCTGATAAACAATAAAGCTTTCCTGCCCGTTCGTTCCGCGCGCCCGCCGGAAGCCTGAGCCGACTGGCGCGCGCGAACGAACTCTTCTCCCGTCGCACACCCGTGAGGATTCCTACCCGTTTCGATCCTGTCGGCCTGTGCTCCCGCTATTTGGAAATACAAACCCGCTGGCAACTTTCGCATTGTGCGGCGCGCGCTTTTGAAGAGTCTACTCCGACTCACACGAGCGTTAGCGCGTGGCGTAAAGTGGCCGGTCACTCCTGATAAAGGAAAAGAACATGCTCAATCAGCAACACCCGCATTCGGCGGTCATAAAAAGAGGCGCGCTCGTCCTCTTCCTTTTATGTTCGCTCTCAACTTTCTCGATGGCCGCGAGCGCGCGCCTGTTGACCGGCGTTCGCACGGCGGTTGACGGCGATGCGACACGCATCACTTTTGCCGGGACTGCGCCGCTGGCTTATGGCGTGCGCCGCGTTGACGAACGCACGCTCATGGTCGAGCTTCCCGGCGTTGACGCGACGCGCCTTGCCGCTTCATACACGCCGGCCTCGCCGCTCGTCGCCGGTCTCACCGTGCAATGCGCGACCGACAAAGCCGGCGTGCCGTTTGCGCGCCTGCGCGTCGCCCTGCGCGCGTCCGCACGCGACCGCTCATTTCTTAACGCCAACGAATTAGTGCTCGAACTGCGCCCGGAGGAAACCCCGGCGCAGCAACCCGGCACGCGCCAGGCGCACGCTCCGGCCTCCGACCAGCAGACGCCCGCGAGCAGGCCGTCGCCCACGCCCGCCATCAGCGCATCGTCTGCGAGCAACGGGGGGCAACAGTCTTCGCAGGGACAGCAGTACGGCCAGTATGGTTTTGTCGGCGAGCCGATCAACCTGAACGTCGTCAACGCCGACATCCGCGACATTCTCAACTACATCACCGAGCAGTACGGCGTGAACTTCATCATCGACTCGTCGGTCGGCGCAGTTCCGGTCACGGTCAACGTCACGGAAGTCCCCTGGAACGTCGCGCTCAATTCGATTCTGCGCGCCAACCGTTTAGGGATCGAAGTTACCGGCAACATCCTGCGCGTTGCGACGCTCAAGGTGCTGGCCGAAGAGGCCGAGGCGCAGGCCTCGATTGACGAAGGACGGCTGAACGCCGCGCCGCTCGTCACGGAGTTTATCCGCCTCAATTACGCGCGTGCGGTCGGGACGCTGGCACAGGCCGCAGGTTCGACCGGCGGTTTCTCCGGCGGCGCGAGCAACGACAGTTTCTCGGGCGGCGCAGGCGGCGACGCCACGGGCAAGAGCGGCGACAAGGGCATCCTCCCGATCATCTCGCGCCGTCTCTCCAAGCGCGGCAGCGTCGAAGTTGACGGGCGCAGCAACACGCTCATCGTCACGGACGTGCGCGA
>DASPJG010000831.1:0-10714 GCA_035628755.1 Pyrinomonadaceae bacterium | reverse complement strand
GAGGCGGCGTGGTTGAAAGCGCAACTGCGTCAGGAGGGTGCGGGCGCGGACGTGGAGGCGGCGACCATCGCTCGCGATCTGGCCGACAAGTTGCTCGCGCGGCTCAGCCCGGAAGACCGCCTGCTGCTCGTCATGCTCGACGTGGAAGGAATGTCGGTCGCGGAGATCAGCGATTCGAACCGTTGGTCAATCTCGAAGGTCAAAGTCAGGGCGCACCGTGCGCGGGCGCATCTGCGGCGCGTGCTGGAGAGATTCATGTAACCCGGACGCGCGCGCGCGCGTTTTCATTAACGAAGCCGCCGGAGAGCCTGCGGCCAGAGGGCGGGGATAACTAAGATGATCGGCAATCACAAAAATGGCGAAACGGGCGAGCGGCTTGAACGCTTCGGGCAAGCGGTCGTGCGCGCCTCGGCCATGTCGAACGAAGCGGAGGCGGAAGCGGTCGCCGCGTCGCCGTTCCTGTACGCGCGCCTGCGCACGCGCATCAAGGCCGAAGAGGAACGCCGCGCGGGCGGCGAGACGTGGCTCACGCTTCTCGGCGTCGTCTGGCGTTCCGTGCCCGCGATGGCGCTCGTCGCGCTATTCGCCTTCGTCCTGTTCTGGACTTCAAACCTCGGCACAACGACCCTCACGCCCGGCGTCCTCAGCGACGAGGCTCTGATGGACGCGCGCGACGCCGGGATCGAGAGCGTCGTGTTCGCCGAACGGCGTCCGCTCTCAAGCGACGACGTGCTGGCGACGATCCTGCAAGAAGACGAGCGGGAGGTTTCCAGATGACGACCTCCCCGCGTCGCTCCACTCGCCTCAAAATCCTGCTGGTGCTCGTCGGCGTCTTCCTGCTCGGCGGCGTGACCGGCGCGTCGCTCGCCAGCTTTTACCGCCTGCGCGGCGTAGAGCGTCACGAACGGCGCGGCGGCGGTCGGGGCAACCGTGAGGACAAAATTTTCGAAAGCATGCGCCGCGACCTGAGCCTGACCGAACAGCAGGCGACCGAGATACGCGCCATCCTCGACCAGACGCGCAACGACTATCGCACCCTGCGCGCCGAGGTGCGCCCGCGCTACGACGCCGTGCGCCAGAACGCGCGCACACGCATCCGCGCCCTCCTCACGCCCGAACAACAGAAACTCTTCGACGCCCGCGCCGCCGAACGCGACGCCCGCCGCGACCACGACGAGAAATAAACCGACGTTTCTCTAAAACGAGCACACACCGAAACACGAAGGCGCGAAGAAATCTCTAGGATTTAACTTCGCGCCTTCGTGTTTCGGTCTTGGGCTTCGCTTAGGTTAAGTGCCCCGAATCCTCACGCAGAGCGTTCTTCACGTCCGACCAGTGAAAAGGGTTTCACACGAACCGCACCGGCCTTCATAGTTTTCTCACGAAACACTTCCCCGGCAGTTGCCGGATCAACTCGCGCATCTCAAGGCCGAGCAAGACGCCGGTCAAGGCCGGTACGGCCAGATTGCTTGCACCCGCGAGCGCGTCAATGTGGATGGGTTCGTCCGCCGACAGCAGGCCAAACACCGTCCGTTCGCCGTCCGACAGGTCTGCCGGAAGCGCGGCCTGCTGCGCCGCCATGACCGCGTCGCCCGCTTTCTTCTTCTTCGGCGGTTCGGGCGGCAAGAGGCGCGCGGCGATCTCCGGCGGGAGTTCCGCCGCCACGTCCTGCCACTGTTGGACGAGTTTCGCGCCCGCGCCTTTGATCAGGTAGTTCGTCCCGAACGAGTTGCGCGAGGTGACGTTGCCCGGCACGGCAAACACTTCGCGGTTCTGCTCCATCGCCAGTCGCGCCGTGATGAGGCTCCCGCTGTTCTCCGCCGCCTCCACCAGCAGCACGCCCAAACTCAAACCACTGATGATCCGGTTGCGATACGGAAAATTTTCCGGGATGGGTGGCGTCCCCAGCGGAAACTGCGAAACGAGCGCGCCGCCCCGCGCGAGAATTTCCTCCGCGAGCTTTTTGTGATCGCGCGGGTAAACCTCGTCAATGCCCGTACCGAGAACCCCCACCGTGCGCCCGCCCGCTTCGAGCGCGCCCCTGTGCGCGGCGGCGTCAATGCCGCGCGCCAGTCCCGACACGATGGTCACGCCGCGCGCCGCCAGATCGCGCGCCAGCATCAAGGCCACGTTCTGCCCGTATGTCGAACAACGCCGCGAGCCGACAATCGCCACGCACGGCGCGTCGAGACATGCCTCCCACGCGCCGCGCACGTAGAGCGTGATCGGCGGATCGGCGATCTCGCGCAGGAGCGCGGGATAAGTGCCGTCGTCCAGAATCAGCACGTCCGCGCCGAGCGCACGCACGCGCTCCAGTTCCGTCTCCGCCTCGGCGTGACGGTCGCGCAGCACGATGCTCTCCAACGCTTCGGGGCGCAAACGCAGCCGCTCCAACTCCGAGCGCAACGCCGCGAACACGGCCTCCGCCGACCCGAAGCGTTCCAGCAAACGCGCCGCCGCCCGCGGCCCGACGCCCGGCGTCATGTTCAGAGCGATCCATTCTTTCATAAGATGAGGATAGAGGTTGGAGGAGAGAGGTCAGCAGAAGCCGGTTTTAACCGGCCTCTATGTCCTGACCTCTCTCCTCTAATTTTTTGGCGGAGGCGTGTGGGAATCGAACCCACCCGAGCCTGTTCTCACAGTCTCACAAACGGTTTTGAAGACCGCGCCATTCACCAGAACAGATGCGCCTCCGTGAGGTTTAAAACGCCTGAAACCCTACGCGCGGGAGGCGTCGGCTGTCAAGCGCAACCCTCCAGACGCCCGCATCGCCGCCCGGCTTGAACCTTTAACCGGGGCGCGACCCGCCCCGCCCGTCCGACACCCCCGCCGTCGTCTCTCGCTCCTTGACCGGCAGCCTTCGAGACGGTAATATCATAATTCGAACGAGCGTTCGAAAAATGGAAAAATAACTATTACGGTCGGGCGCGGCGGCGCGAAAGCTCAAGCCGTCAGCCTGGTTTCGCGCGTCGGCGGCGCAAACAACTTGTTTGGAGTTCAGTTATCTGATGATTAATTTCGAGACGACACCCGAATCATACAAGCACTGGAAACTGGCGATAGATGGCGCGGTCGCTACCCTCTCGATGGACGTGCAGGAAGACGAGACGCTGGGAGACGGCTACAAACTGAAACTCAACTCCTACGATCTCGGAGTTGACATCGAACTGGCCGATGCCGTGCAGCGTTTGCGCTTCGAGCACCCGGAAGTTCAGGTCGTGGTCGTGACGAGCCTCAAGCCGCGAATCTTCTGCGCGGGCGCGAACATCTACATGCTCGGCACGTCCTCGCACGCCTTCAAAGTAAACTTCTGTAAGTTCACCAACGAGACGCGCTGCGCCATCGAAGACGCCTCCGCCAATTCCGGCCAACGCTACGTCGCCGCGCTGAACGGCACGGCCTCCGGCGGCGGCTACGAACTCGCCATCGCCTGCGACGAAATCTATCTCGTTGACGACGGCAACTCCGCCGTCTCGCTGCCTGAAGTTCCCTTGCTCGGCGTGCTCCCCGGCACGGGCGGGCTGACGCGCCTCGTGGACAAGCGCAAGATTCGACGCGACCGCGCAGACGTTTTCTCCACGCTCGCCGAAGGGTTGAAGGGCAAGCGCGCGAAAGAGTGGGGACTGATCGACGGTTATTTCCCGACGAGCAAATTTCAGGAAGCGATGGCCGCACACGTACAGAGCCTCGTCAAAGACGACGGCGTGAAGTCGTCCAAAGGCATCAAGCTCAACCCGCTGCAAGTCGAGGCGACGAGCGCGGGGCGCGAGTACAAGTACGTCAGCGTGAAACTGAACCGCGAGAAGCGTTACGCCGACCTGACCGTGCGTGCGCCGCAGGGCGAACAGCCCACGACCGTCGAAGAGATCGAACGGCTCGGAGACGCCTACTGGCCGCTTCAGGCTTACCGCGAACTCGACGACGCGCTCCTGCACCTGCGCATGAACGAACTGGAGATCGGCCTCGTCTGCACGCGCACCGAGGGCAGCATCGAGGACGTGCTCGCCGTTGACCGCACGCTTCTCGCGAACCGTGACCACTGGCTCGCCCGTGAAATCATCCTGCACATGGCGCGCGTGCTGCGTCGTCTCGATCTGACGGCCAAGAGTTTCTTCGCGCTCATCGAACCGGGCAGTTGCTTTGCCGGAAACCTGCTCGAACTCGCGCTCTCCGCCGACCGCACCTACATGCTGAACGACCCCGAAGCGCGCGTCGAGATCGCCACGAGCGAGTTCAACGCGGGCGCGCTGCCGATGTCGAACGGTTTGACGCGCCTCGAATCGCGCTTCCTCGCCGCACCGGAACAGGCCGTCGAAGTGCTCAAACACGAGGGCGCGTTTGACGCCGAAGCCGCCGAAGAGGCCGGACTCGTCACCTTCGCGCCCGACGATCTCGACTGGGAAGACAAGATTCGCGTGGACATCGAAGAGCGCACGTCGCTCTCGCCCGACGCGCTCACGGGCATGGAAGCATCTCTGCGCTTCGCCGGGCCGGAAACGATGGACACCAAAATTTACGGTCGCCTGACCGCGTGGCAAAACTGGATTTTCCAACGCCCCAACGCCGTCGGCCCCGAAGGCGCGCTCACGAACTACGGCAAGCCGACGCAGGCGCAATTCGATTATAAGAGGACATAAAGGACGTGAATCGTAAATAGAAAGAACCCGGCTTTTCTCTATTCACGATTTACGATTCACGATTCACGGTATTTAAGAGGTCATCATGAGCATGAATTTATACGAACGCATCCCGAACAACGTTAATCTCTCCGAAGACAAGCGACTCCAGCGCGCGTTGGAGAAGTGGCTGCCTAACTACCTCGATTGGTGGCGCGAGATGGGGCCGGACGGTTTTCAGGACAAGGAAGTGTACCTGCGCACGGCCATCAGCGTGCAGCCTGACGGGTGGGCGAATTTCGATTACGTAAAGATGCCTGATTATCGTTGGGGCATCTTCCTGAAACCCGCCGACCCGGACGCGAAAGTCGGTTTCGGCGACAACTACGGGATGCCCGTCTATCAGGAAGTGCCCGGCGAGTTTCGCAACGCCCTGCGCCGCATCATCGTCACACAGGGCGACACCGAACCCGCCTCCGTCGAACAGCAGCGCGAACTCGGCAAGACCTGCCCTTCGCTCTACGACCTGCGCAATCTCTTTCAGGTGAACGTCGAAGAGGGACGCCACCTCTGGGCGATGGTCTACCTGCTCCAACGCTACTTCGGGCAGGACGGACGCGACGAGGCCGACGAACTGCTGCAACGGCGCAGCGGCAACCCCGACAAGCCGCGCATCCTCGAAGCCTTCAACCAGCCCTGCGACGACTGGCTCAACTTTTTCTGCTTCACGATGTTCACCGACCGTGACGGCAAGTTCCAACTCGCCGCGCTCGCCGAATCGGGCTTCGAGCCGCTCGCGCGCACCTGCCAGTTCATGCTGACGGAAGAAGCGCACCACCTCTTCGTCGGCGAGACGGGCGTCGGGCGCGTGGTCAAGCGCACCGCGCAGTTGATGCGCGAAAACCCGGATGTTGACGTGCGCGAACTCGGCGCGATTCCGCTCGACATCCTGCAACGCTACATCAACTTCTGGTTCTCCTACTCGCTCGATCTCTTCGGCGGCGAGATCAGTTCAAACTCCGCGGACTTCTTCGCCGCCGGTCTCAAAGGCCGCTACAAAGAGCAGGAGAACTACGCCGAGCACACCGCCGCGAACGAAAACTTCATGCTCACGGTCGTCGAAGACGGAAAGCTCACGCAGCGCGAAGTGCCGCTGCGCAACGCGCTCAACGAAGTGCTGCGCGGCGAGTATGTCCGCGACTGCGAGCGCGCCATGACGCGCTGGAACAAGTATCTCAAGGACGAGGGCGTTGACGGCGAACTTTACCTGCCGAGCACGCGCTTCCACCGCCACGTCGGCGAGTTCGCCGGGCACGCGTTCGACGTGCAAGGCAATCTCATCACCGAAGAAGAGTTCGAGCGGCGTCGCGCCGAATGGCTGCCTTCTCTGGCAGACCGCGAGTTTGTCCGCAGCCTCATGCACCCCGTCACCGAACCGGGCAAGATCGCCAACTGGATCGCGCCGCCCGCCGCAGGCATCAAGGGCAAGCCGTTCGAGTTCGAGTATGTGAGGCTCTAAACGCGGAAGGCGGAAGGCAGGAGCCGGGATGCGGGCATGATTTAGTTCCGCTTCCGGCTGCTGTCTTCCGGCCTCCGTCTCATAGTTTGTATGGCCGCCAATCTTCCGACAGACTTTACGCGCTACGATCAAAAGCTGGAGTTCATCCTGCGCACCTCGGCGCGCATCTTCGCCGAGAAGGGCTATCACCCGACCTCGATGCGCGACATCGCGCGCGCCACCGAAGTGAGCCTTGCGGGACTCTACTACTATTGCAAGTCGAAGGAAGAACTGCTTTTCCTGATTCAGGACAACTGTTTCGGGCGCGTCCACGAACGCCTGCTCGAACGCCTGCGGGAGACGACCGATCCGGTCGCCAAGTTGCGGCTCGTCATCGAAAACCACCTCTCCTTTTTCGCCGCCAACATGGCGGAGATGAAGGTGCTCTCGCACGAGGCCGAATCGCTCGCGGGCGAGATGCGCGAACACGTCACGGCGCGCAAGCAGCAGTACACGCGTCTCGTCCGCCGCATCCTCTCCGAGGTGCAACAGCAGGCGCAGCAGGCGCGCGTGGGACACGAGGCCGCGCCGAAACTCGACCTCACCGTCGCCACCTATGCCCTCTTCGGCATGATGAACTGGATTTACAACTGGTACGACCCGCGCGGCAAACTCTCCGTCGCAGACCTGGTGGACAATCTCGCGCGCATCTTCCTCTCCGGATTCCTTGCCGGACACCCCGGCGACGAACTACAGTTCACCCCGAAGACGGCCAAGACGGAACGTCTCAGCGTTTGGCGCAACCCGAATACATAAATCTTTTTTCAATGGAGCATTCGACCTATGGCTGAAGCGGAAGCGAAAGTTCAGGAGACGACGGAAGCAGACGGCAAACTCGTGCGATACGCGGCGGAGCGCGGCGTCGCTGTGTTGACGCTGAACGATCCCCCGGCGAACACTTATAGTTATGAGATGATGCAAGAACTCGACCGCGCGATTCTGGCGGCGCGGATGGACGAGAGCGTCCACGTCATCGTCATCACGGGGAGCGGCGAGAAGTTTTTCTGCGCGGGCGCGAACATCGGGATGCTTCAGAGCGTGACGCCCACGTTCAAATATTATTTCTGCCTTCACGCCAACGAGACGCTGTCGCGCTTGGAGCAGACGCCGAAGCTCGTTATCGCGGCCATCAACGGCCACTGCGTCGGCGGCGGCCTCGAAGTCGCCATGGCGGCTGACATCCGGCTGGCGCGCAGAGGGGCTGGCAAGATGGGCTTGCCGGAAGTCTCGCTCGGCGTCCTGCCCGGCACGGGCGGCACGCAGCGGCTCGTGCGCATGGTCGGCAAGTCGCGCGCGATTGAGTTGATGACGACGGGCGAGCTTTTCGATTTTGAACGCGGGCAGGAACTCGGTCTCCTCAACCACATCTACGAAGCCGAGACGGTCGAGGCGTTCATGCGGCAGGTGCTCGAATACGCCGCGCAGTTCACGACCCCGCACAAGGCCGCACACGCCGTCGGGCGCATCAAGCGCGCCGTGCAGACCGGCGCGGAAATTCCCTTCGAGTCCGCGCTCGCGCTCGAACGCGAACTCCAGCAACAACTCTTTCAATCCGAAGACGCGCGCGAAGGACTCGACGCCTACGTGGGCAAACGCAAACCGCAATTCAAAGGAAAGTAACTCGTCAATCGTGAATAGAGAAAGGCCGGGTTCTTTCTCTTCACAATTGACGATTGACGATTCACGAGTTATGTCTGAACAACTCATCAAAGTCCACACACGCGATCAAATCCTGACGATCACGCTGGATCGCGCCGAGAAGTTGAACGCCTTCGCCGGGCACATGCGGCGCGATCTGGGCGAGACGCTGGAGCGCGCGGGCAGCGACGACGACGTGCGGGTGATCGTCATCACGGGCGCGGGGCGCGCCTTCTGCGCGGGCGGCGACGTGGCGGCGATGGACGAGATGATGGGGCGCGATGATGCGGACGAGTTTGCGCGGACGCTCGGCGCGGGGCGGCGCGTGGTGACGGCGATTCGAGAGATGGTGAAACCCGTGGTCGCCTCGATTAACGGCACGGCGGCGGGCGCGGGCTTCAATCTCGCTCTCGCGTGCGACCTGCGCATCGCGGCGGCGTCGGCGAAGTTCAGCCAGTCGTTTGTGAAAATGGGGCTGCACCCGGATTGGGGCGGGACGTATTTTCTGCCGCGCATCGTGCCTGCAAACATCGCCTGCGAGATGTTCTTTCTCGGCGACACGATTGACTCGGCGCGCGCGCTTGCGCTCGGACTCGTCAACCGCGTCGTGCCCGACGAAGAACTCGCGGCAGAGACCGAACGCCTCGCCGAACGCCTGCGCGACGCGCCGCCCGAATCCATCGCCGCTGCCAAGCACGCCGTCTATCTGAGCCACCACGCGGAACTCGAAGAGATGTTGCAGTACGAAACCGAAGCGCAACTTCGCTGCTTCCAGACGAGCGAGGCGCGCGAGCGCGTCCGCGCCTTCGTAGAGAAGCGCACGCCGCGCCCTCGACGATAAGGAGTCTCAGGTTGCAGGTTTCAAGTTAAAGAATGAAGAACCTCAGTCCTGAGACTTGAAACTTGAAACCTGTCTGTCCTGAAACCTGAAACTTGAACCTGTCCGTCTTGAGACTCAAAGATAAAATCGCACTTGTGACGGGCGGCGGTCGCGGTATCGGGCGCGCCGTCGCTTTGGCGTTCGCGCGCGAGGGCGCGAGCGTCGCGGTCGTGGCGCGCACGTCTGCGGAAGTGGAGCGCGTGGCGGCGGAGTTGCGCGACGAGTGCGGCGTGCAAACGATGCACGCGACGTGCGACGTGGCGGACGCGGAAAGCGTGGCGCGTGCCTTCGCGTCCCTCGCGGAGACGTTCGGGCGCGGCGCGGACATTCTCGTCAACAATGCCGGGATCGCCGAGAGCGCGCCCGTCACGCGCACCGACGACGCGCACTGGCGACGCCACATCGCCGTCAATCTCGACGGCGCGTTTTACTGCACGCGCGCCGCTTTGCCCGCGATGATCGAGCGCGGCTGGGGGCGCATCATCAACGTCGCCTCCATCGCAGGCAAAACGGGCGCGCCCTACATCGCGGCCTACGCGGCATCCAAGCACGGCGTCCTCGGCCTGACGCGTTCCGTCGCGCTCGAAGTGGCGTCGAAGGGCGTGACGGTCAACGCCATCTGCCCCGGCTACGTTGACACGGACATGACGACGCACGCCCTCCAGCAGATCGAAGCTAAGACCGGGCGCACCGCCGCCGACGCGCTCGAACGGATCAAGGGCATGAGCCCGCAGAATCGTCTCGTCACGCCGGAAGAGGTGGCCGCCGTCGCGCTCTTGCTCGCCTCCGAAGACGGACGCGGCATCACCGGACAGGCCATCAACGTTGACGGCGGCAGCGTGTTGTCTTAGCAGCCCCCAACTATCGTCAGAGAAATAATCGAAGGGCTATCTCGCCGGTTCATTCCTATTTGCTGACGGCTAACGGCTAAATCCTATGAGCTTAAAATTCATTAACCCCGCATCGCTCGGACGCCCGCGCGGCTACGCAAACGGCGTGCTTGCACCGCCGGGCGGCGCGTGGCTGTTCATCGCCGGGCAGATCGCTTGGGACGAGGGGCAGCGGATCGTCAGCGCGGATTTCGTGGCGCAGTTTGAGCGCGCGCTTATGAATGTCCTTGCGGTCGTCAGCGAGGCGGGCGGCACGCCCGAACAGATCGCGCGGCTCGTCGTCTACGTCACGGACAAAAAGGAATACCGCACGCGCCAGAGCGAGATCGGCGCGTGCTGGCGCAAGCTCATGGGGCGACACTTTCCGGCCATGGCGTTGCTCGAAGTCAAGGCGTTGCTCGAAGACGACGCGAAAGTGGAGATCGAAGGCATCGCGGTTTTGTAAAACTCGTAAATCGTGAATCGTAAATCGTAAATAGAGAAAACCTGTTTTCCTTCTATTTACGATTTACGATTCACGATTTACTATTTACGCCCTATGATTTCTCCGAAAAGTTTTCTCTACGAAGTGCGCGACGGCGTGGCATGGATCACGCTCAATCGTCCCGAACGTCTGAACGCTTTGACGTTTGGAGTCTACCGCGAACTGAGCGATGCGTTCGCCGCGTTGCAGGACGAAGAGGCGGTGCGCGCGGTCGTCATCACGGGCGCGGGGCGCGCGTTCTGTTCGGGCGGCGACGTGCGCGACATCATCGCCGACCTCCAATCGCTGGACATTCAAGGCCACCTCGAATTTACGCGGCTCACCTGCGAACTCATACGCAACATGCGCTCCTTACGCAAGCCCGTCATCGCTAGTTTGAACGGCGCGGCGGCGGGCGCGGGTGCGGTCATCGCGCTGGCGGCGGACTTGCGCATCGCGGCGGAAGAGGCGCGCATTGCGTTTCTCTTCGTGCGCGTCGGGCTGTCGGGCGCGGACATGGGCGCGGCTTATTTGTTGCCCCGCTACATCGGACTGGCGAAGGCGACCGAGTTGCTCTACACGGGCGATTTTCTCTCCGCGCGCGAGGCCGAACGCATCGGGCTTTACAACCGCGTCGTCGCAGGCGCGGAACTCGAAGCCGAGACGCGC
>DASPJG010000830.1:0-2954 GCA_035628755.1 Pyrinomonadaceae bacterium | reverse complement strand
CGCGGGCGAGGGACGGGGAGCCACGTTCGAGGTGCGCCTGCCGCTGCTCGAATACGCCGCCGCGCGCGGCGAGACAACTCCCGCCGACACGGAGCGACAACAGGCTGGCGCGGCCAAACTTGCCGAGCGACAGGCTGCGCTCGGCGGCCTGCGCATCCTCATCGTGGAAGACGAACCTGATGCGCGCCTGCTGCTGCGCAAAGCTCTGGAACGCTACGGCGCGACGGTCGTGGCATGCGAGTTGGCGGGCGAGGCTTTGACCGCCCTCGAACACAGTTCGTTCGACTGCATCCTGAGCGACATCGCTATGCCGGGCGAGGACGGCTACACGTTCATCGAACGACTCAGGGAGCGCGACGCAGCGCGCGGCGACGCGATGACTCCCGCCATCGCCTTCACCGCCTACGCGCGCGAAGAGGACAGGGAACGCGCACTCGCCGCCGGCTTTCAACTACATCTCGCCAAGCCCACCACGCCGAAGGAACTCGCCGAAGCCGTCGCGACCGTCGTCGGGCGCACGTTGAACGTGTGAAACGGCGGGACGCGGACAAAGCCGCATCGTAGCGACAAGTTGAAAGCCCCGACGGGGCGGCACATGCAGGCGTTGCGTGTGTGCCGCCCCGTCGGGGCTTCGTATGTTTTCAGTCGTGCCTGCTCTTCGCTCTCGCTCGCGGGGCTACTGCCTGCCGTCAATTCAGGGCTACCGGGTGTTCGTCTCCTGCTTGATCTCGTCCAACGCCGCGCCGAGACGTTCTAGCCCGCCGCGTAGCATTTCGGTGTCGCCGCCGATACTGAGGCGGAAGTGTTCGGGCATCTCGAAAAATCTTCCCGGCACGAGCGACGTTTCATACTTCGCGCGCAGCAACGCGCAGAGCGCGTCAACGTCGCCGGTCAGCAGGCGCGGGAAAGAGATCATGCCGTCGGTGATGGGGAACGTGTCGAGGTCTGCGCGCGTGGAGAAGAAACTGTTGGCGAGGGCGCGGTTCTGTTCGAGCAGGGCGCGGGAGCGGGCGGCGATTTCGGGGAGGCGCGCGAAGGCGATGCAACTGAGGCGTTCGGCGGGATGCGGCTGGGCGACGCCGAAGAGGTCGTTGAGCCGCCACATGCGTTCGGCCAGCGCGGGCGCGGCCAGTATCCAGCCGCAGCGCAGGCCGCTCAGGCCGTAAACTTTCGTCAGGCTGCTGGTGCTGATGAAATGTTCGCTGAGATGGAAGGCCGTCCGGGGCGCACGCGCGAAGGCTGCGTCGAGATAAACCTCGTCAACAAGGACGCGTGCGCCCACGCGCGCCGCGATGTCGCCGATCTGCTTGAGCGTCTCGTCGCTGGCGTAGGCGTTGGAAGGGTTGTGCATGTTTGTAACGATGACGAGACGGGTGCGCGGCGTGATGGCTCGTTCGACCTCCGACGGGTCGAGGCGAAACTGACGGTCGGACGGGCGCGCGAACCTTCTGACTTCCGCGCCGAGATAGAGCGCGGCGGAGATGATCAACTCGTAGGTCGGGTGCTCGACGAGCACTTCGTCGCCGGGTTCGACGAGCGCGGCCAGCGCGATGAAGTTCGCCATCGAAGTGCCGTTGGCGGCGACGACCGAGTCGGTCGTGACGCCGTGCTTGGCGGCGATGGCCTCTTGCAGCGGCGGGTAGCCGTAGACGGTCGCGCCGCTCAATCCGAGGTCGGAGAGCGAGACGCGGAGGCGTTCGAGAGGATAGTGGATGACGCCGCTCGTGGCGAGGTTGTAAGGGGCTTGCGACTGCGTTTTCGCCCAGTGCATGTAGGCGGAACTCATCACGCGCTGCCGTGGTTGGCTCATGGGTAAACTTTCCTTTGCTGTCGCAGCCAGTAGTAGCAGGCGGGAACGCCCGCGAGCACGATCAAAAAGCCGATGGCGCTGTTGACCGGATATTTGTAGACGGTGCTCAGGACGACGAGCCAGCAGGCCGCGACGAAGAGCGCGGTGGTGTACGGGTGGCCGGGAACTTTGAAGGCCGCCGCATCGCTCAAGGGAAAGCGGCGGCGGAAGATGAAGAGGGACAGCCCGGTCAGCCCGAACCAGATGAAGTCAACCGAGACGACGTAGTTGAGTATCTGCTCGTAGCGCCCGGAGAGTGTGATGACGATTGCCGCCGCGCCCTGCAAGGCGATAGCGAAGACGGGCACGCGCGTGCGCGCGCTCACCCGCGCGATACGGCGAAAGAACAGTCCGTCTTCCGCCATCGCGAAATAGACGCGCGGCGCGGTGAGCATGCCCTGACTGAGGAAGCCGAGCGTGGAGACGGTGATGCCGAGCGCGATGAGCGTCGCGCCGCGTTCGCCGAGGGCGCGGCGCATGACGGCGGTGGCAGGCGTCGTCGTCTGCGCCAGCCCTTCCGCGCCGAGCACGTAGACGCACACGAAACTGACGGCGGCGTAGAGCAGCACGACCCCGGCCACGCCGAGCAGCAGCCCGCGCGCCAGATCGCGGCGCGGGTCGCGCATCTCGCCCGCGACGAAACTCGTCGTCTGCCAGCCGCCGTAAGCGAACATGACGGGCGTGAGCGCCGCGCCCATCGCAATCAAAAGATCGGGCGACAAAGGCTCGCGCAGCGCGGGCGCGCCCGTGAACCCGTTCGTCTCGCCGGAGAACCACCAGCCGCAGAAGACGAGCGCGGCGATGGCCGCGATCTTCAAGACCATGAGCGCGCTCTGCACGTTGCTCCCGGCGCGCACGCCGAGACAGTTGATGGCCGTCAGGAGCGTGAGCGTCAGCGCGGCAAGCGCGCCTTCGGAGAGCGGGGCGGCGGTGAGTTCGGTGAAGTAGCGCGCGAACGTGATGGCGACGGCGGCCATTCCGCCCGACTGGATAACGAGCAACAGCGACCACCCGTAGAGGAACGCTACGGTCGGGTGGTAGGCATCGCGCAGGTAAGCGTACTGGCCGCCGACCTCCGGCCTGCGCGCGGCCAACTCCGCGTAGA
>DASPJG010000829.1:0-8243 GCA_035628755.1 Pyrinomonadaceae bacterium | reverse complement strand
GCGAGCGACGCGCCGTACACTACCTCCGGCAGCCCCGGCGCGTAGGCGAAATGTAACTCGCGCGCTTCGAGCAGCACCTCCGCGCGTCGTTCGTCATTCAATTGTGCAGCGTCATCCATGATGAACCGGCATCACGCCATCACTTGCCCCTTCGCGCCGACTGTTTCATATCTCTCTGAAACCTCACCGGCCTTTCGCGCCGAACGCCGCCGGGTGGATCAACTCCGCGAACTTGCGCGCCGTGTCGCCGACAAACTGCGAGGGGTGCAGCATGGATTCGTCGTTCAACCTGTAGACGCGTCCCTCGCGCACCGCGCGCACGTTCGAGAGTTCCTTCCAGACTTCCTGCGTGTTCTCCGCCAGTTGACCCTCACCGCTTTGCAGCATGTCGAAGATGATGTCCGGGTCGAGCGAGACGACGGCCTCTTTGCTGATCTGCCCGAAGCCGTTCGAGGCGGGCGGCGCGATGGATTCGCCTCCGGCGATCTCGATCAACTCGGCGAAGAAACTTCCGCGCGTCGCCGTGTAGAGGCCGCGCAGAGTGCCGGGCACGCGATCCACGATACACAGCACGCGCAGGCGCGGCAGTTCGCGCGTGCGTGCGCGCACATCGTCGAGCTTCGCGCGCACGTCTGCGACAAGTTGGCGCGCGGCCTCTTCGCGCCCCGTCACCGCGCCGATCTGTTCGATGCCTGCGAGCGCGTCAGCCACCGTGAAACTCGGCACGGTGACGGTGCGGATGCCGAGCGCGTCGAGTTTATCCTTGATGAGCGGCGCTTGCGAAGAGGTCATGATGATGAGATCGGGTTTGAGCGTGGCGACCTGTTCCAGATTCGTGTTGCTCCACCCGCCGATCTTCGGCAGCCGCGACACCTCCGGTGGAAACTTGTCGTAGTCCGACACGGCCACCACGCGCTCGAACGCGCCGACGCCGTAGAGCACCTCGGTCGTGCTCGGGCTGAGCGAAATGATCCGCTGCGGCTGCGGTTGCGCCGGCGGCGCGCCTGCCGCCTGAGTTCCCTCCGCGGTCTCCACTCGCGCCGCATCGCCGCACGCGACGAAGGCCAGCGCGACGAACGCCAGCAGCAGCGCGCCGCGCCAATCAACGCCGTTCCGGTTTCTCAGCCGCTTCATCTTCGCGCCCCTCCTTCTCGAATCCATACGGGCAATGACGACACCCGTTCCGGCAGCAATAACCGCGACGCAACAGGAAGCGCGCCGTGAAGACCAACGCCGCGCCCTCGCGGTAAAAATCTTCGCCTTCAACGAGCGGCTGCCTGTTTGGTTCAACATCCATCCCGGCTAAAAACTGAACTGCGCGCCCGCCTTGCCCGTCCGTCCCGGCGTGCGAAAGCCGCTCTCAAAATACTCGCGCCCGAACAGATTTTCCACGTAGCCGAAGAAACGCAAACTGCGCGACTCGCCGAGCGGCAGGGTGTAATTCGCGCCCGCGTCGGCCTTGCGGATGCCGTCGAAGCGATAGACGACGTTTCCGAAAGTCGCGGGGTCGAACACGGCCGCGAGGTAGTTGCTCGACGCCGTGAGGTCGAAGTTGAACAACAGGCGACGACCGACGCGCTGCGTTGCCGTCAGGTTGAATTGATGATCGGGAATGACGAAGGAACGGATCACGTCGCCGATGCGCGGCGTGCGCTCGTCGGCGTTCGTGTAGGTGTAAGAGGCGCGCAGGTCGAGCGTGCGCGCGGGTGCGGCCTCGAAACTGAGTTCGACGCCGCGCGCGAGGCCGCCCTGCGTGTTGACGTAACCGCCGAAACGACCGAACGGGTCAGGCTGCGCGACGAGGCCGGTGAAGTCGAACACGATGACTTCCTGCAAGCGCGTGTAAAAGTAGGTCATGGACGCGCGTGCGCGCGTGCCGGCGAAGGTCTGGTCGAGTCCGGCGTCGAAGGCGAGGGAGCGTTCGGGGCTGAGGCGCGGGTCGCCGAAGGCGGTGAACTGCGGCGAGCCGCCGCCGAAGGGGCGCGGGTCGTAGAAGCTGCCGAAGCGTTCGTAGAGCGAGGGCGCGCGGTAGCCGTTGCCGACGTGTGCGCGCAGGTGTGTGCCGGTCGAGCGGAAAGAGTAGGCGATTGAGCCGTCGCCGGTGTAGGCGTTCGGGGGCGCGTCGAAGTCGAAACCGGCAAAGGGCGACGTGGCGACGGGCGCGAGGTCTGGGCGCGAGAGCGCGAAGCGTTGCGTGCGGAAGGCGACGGAGAGTTGCAGGCGGTCGTCGAGAAGTCGCACCTGATCCTGTATGAAGAAGGTGTGGCTGCGCTCGGCCACGTCGAGGGCGGAATCGTCGGCGGGGGCAAACGAGGTGAGCGAGCGATTGATGAAGCGTTCGCGCTCGAATTCGTAACCGGCGGTGACGAGGTTGGCGCGTCCCAGACGAAAATCAGCACGCGCGTTCAGAGTGTGGACGCGCCCGTCGAAATCGGCGCGCGTCGTGCCGAACGGCTCGAAGCCCCTGCCCGCCGGGCCGTCGTAAAACGCGCCGTCCGTCGTGTTGCCCTGATAAGAGATCGTGTAGCCGAAGTTCTGCGTGGGACGCTGCGTGAACAGGAGCGCACCGGAGAAGAAGCGCGTGGCGCGCGCGGCGTCCGGGTCGTTTGTCGAGGGGATGAAAGTGGCCGCGCCGTTCGTCAATTGGTCGGCGGGCGTGCCGTTTTCAAAGCGGCGCAGTTCCGCGCGCGAGAGCGGCACGGCGCGGACGACGCCCGGGGGCAACGCCGCACCGGCGACGGGGCGCGCGTCTTCGTTGAGTTGGGCGAAAGAGTCTGCGGCGTAGAGACGGGCGGTGAGCGTCGCGGTCGGCGTCAGGCGAAAGAGGACGCGCCCCTGCCCGCTCGTCGTGCGCGCCGCGTCGTCGCCGTCTATGCCGCGCGCGACGTTCAAGTGTGAGACGCCCGCGCTGTAGACGACGCGATTCGCGCCCGTGCCGCCCGCCAGTTGCGCCCGCCCGCGAAAGAGGCCGAGGCCGCCGCCTTCCGACAGGAGGCTTCCGCGCAAGGGCGCGCCTCCCTCGTCCGTGATGATGTTGACGACGCCGCCGATGGCATTCGTCCCGTAGAGCGACGAACCCGAACCGCGCAGCACTTCGACGCGGCTCACGTTCGTCGCGTGGAGATCGCTCAGATACCCAGAGGCATCGCCCTGCGGCGACGAAGGGTCGCGGAAGCGCAGGCCGTCAATCGTGACAGCCGTGTCCTGATTGCGCAGGCCGCGCGTCTTGATGGAGAGCAGCGCGCCGGGGCCGCCGAGTTGCTGCACGCGCAGGCCGGGCACGACGCGCAGGGCTTCCGGGATCGAATACTCGTCGCGCTCCTCGAAATCGCGCTCGCTCAGGCTGGTGATGGCCTTCGAAACTTCGTCCACGGGCTGCGGCGTGTCGGCTGCCGTGACGACCACCTCCGCGCGCACGCCCGCCACCTCCAATGCGAGGTCGAGCGTCGTCGTCTGCCCGCGTTCGACGCGGACTTTCTGCGCCCCGGCCAATACGAACCCGCGCGCCTCCACCTCGATCAGATATTCCCCGGCGGCGAGGCTCTCGAAGCGATACGCGCCGCCCTCGTCCGTGATGGCGGACAGGCGTTGGGACTGCGGCGCGCGCGCGTGCAGCGTCACGATTGCGCCCGCGACGCCCGCGCCCTGCGCGTCTGTGACACGCCCGCCGATGGCGGCAGTGGTCGCCGTCATAGCCTGCGCGAACAAGCCCGGCGCGCATACGGCGACGAGCGCAAGGACGAGTAAAAATTGGCGCGCCGGTAAACTTCTAACGGCGGGCGAAAACTTGTTGGCGGACGAAAATTTATCAGGTTGCATGTTAGTCATCTCCTCTCGCATTCTCCTGTTGGAATGGCGGAGGACGGACGCTGATGGCGCGTGCGATGAATATTGAGAGGCCGACAAGGCGACGGGCGCGCGCCGGTCGCCGGTGCGAAAAAAAAGACGCGCCCTCGATCCTGCCGCGGCAGGATCGAGGGCGCGTCAAAGTTGGTATCGGATCAAACGCGGGCGGCCTCAAGGTTAAGAACACCTGAGAGGCGCGCGTCGAGGAATTTGATCATCGCACGTACTTTTAAGCCAAGCCACTCGCCCTTTCCCGGAGCGTCAGCGGTCGCCTCCGTCTCTTGATGCAGGCAAGGTTTCCTGACTCCCGGCTCAGACGCGTCGCTCGCGCGGCCTTCCCCGTCCCGCGTCGGGACGAGTGACCTAAAACTTTCGGTGGCGTGCGACACAATCGCCGGTCTACAGTGGCGGGAACCGTGCGGGCTTTGCACCCGACTTCCCTTGTCGCCCACGCACCAGTTGCGCGGGTCACACCTGCGACGGTCAACCCGGACGCGCGCACCCGGCCAAAGCCGGGACGTGCGCCGTGTTGAATAGCGATACACATTATTCGACTGACAAAGATCAAGACGCGGAACTTGTCCGCGACTTCGCGCCGCGTGCTGCTGTTCATCTCCCAGTCTTTTAGATTATACGCAGCGCGGACGAACAACCTAGCACCCACGGCGAACAAGGTCAAGCGGGGCACGCACGCCCCGCGAGATTTCATTCCGGCTCGCCCGCACAGTCCAATGAGTTTCAGACGCTCATCAACTCACTCGCGGGAAAATCGTTTCGACGTGTGACGACGCCGCACCGGCGGGCGGCGAAGCCTGCGCTTGAAGAACCCTATCGAGCGGGGTGCGACCGGCCTCGTCAAACTCCGCGAGCGTGGGCGCGAACGTGGAGGGGCCAAACGCGTCGAGCGGGACGGAGTTGAAAGCGCGGGGCGGCGGGGCGGCAGCGAACGGGGCGGGCGTCGCTTCGTGGATGGCCGGGGAGACGTTTGGCGAGACAGTTTCCGGCAATCGCCTGAGATCGAGGAGGGTCAGTTTTCTGTTGCGCAAAAATTCGGGCAGCAGCCAGAACCATTGGATGTAACCGGCGAAGAGAAGCGTTGACCAATCGAACAGGAACTCCAAACTGCGGCAATCGTCGCACCAGAACGCGACGCCGTGGAGCGCGAACAACGTGAGGCCGCCGAGCGGGAAGGAGAGCGCGATCATCGCCAGTTCGATCCACAGCCTGAGCGGATCGGTTGGCGTATAGCCGGGCGACGAGGCTTCCAGCAGCCGGTGCATGACAAAGATCGAGACGCTCGACACGAGCCACGCCTTCTCGATCTTCGTCTTGCACACAAAGCGCATCGCCACACACCCCACGTCCGAAGTTAACAGCGTCCGCAGACGCCGCCACCTTAATCATCCGACGTAGTAGTTAGACGCGCGCCGCCTGCATTTGTTCCCGCGCCGGAGTTGTGGCGTGGCGGCGCGTGCGGGGCGAACATCAGGGACGCTGCCAGACGGAGCCGTCCGCGTACACGATGCGCATGACGACGATTGATTCGCCGAGGGTGTCGCGCTCGCGCTTCTGCAACTTGTGGACGCTGATCGTGCTTGACGGCGGTGACGAGACAAAGACGCTGAACTCTTTTTGCTTGCCGGGGGCGATCTTTTCGTCGCCGGTGAATTGATGCCTGCCGGTCTCGGCCTTCGTGTCGGTGTCGAAGAAGACGTGATCCCAGTCGAGCGACTTGATGGCTTTCGTGCCCGTGTTTCTGACCGAGACTTTGTACATGAAGCCGTAGCGGGGCGGCTGCTGCTGGCGGCGGAGTTCTTGGACGTTCGCCGCGTCCGCCTTCGCCTCGCGCGTCACCCGATCCAGATCAATCGCATTGCCCTCGCGCTTGGCGTCGTTGATGCGCTTTTCGTTGCGCGTGCGCACGCGCATCTGGTCGAAATTTTCGACGGGGCCGCTGAACGGATTGCCCTCCCACCCGATCCGCTCCTTCGACCAGCTATATTTGACGACTTGAAGGCCGGGAGGATTCTCAGGCGGTGGTGGCGCGGCTGTCTGCGCGTGTGCGCCGATGGTTGCCGTGGTGATAAGCAGGAAGGCCAAAGCCAGAGGTTTCATAGTTCCCCTCCCGTCAGTCGAAGATGTGCCCGCGTCGCCGTTTGTGTGGTGGGGTCAGAATACTATCGCCGGGGCGGGAAGGAAAGCCGCCCGCCGACGCAAGGCGAGAACAGACGGGGCTGGCGAAATCTTAGCTCGCCAGCCCCGTTGAAGTGCGCGCGGAGGGCGCACGTTCGAGTCTCCGTTGAAGGAAACTCGCGCGCGCCGTGCGGCGAGTTAAAAGACGTAGCGCAGGCCGACGATGACGCGGCGATTGCCGCCGTTCGTGCCCCATTGGTTGAGGAAGTTCGAGTTGTTGATGCGGCCTTCGGGGACGCCGAAGTCGCGCGTGTTAGAGACGTTGAAGAAGTCGGCGCGGAGTTGCACGCGCTGGTTCTCCGAGATGCGCGTGTTCTTCAGGATGCCGAAGTCAACGCGGTTGATGCCGTCCGTGCGCAGGATGTTGCGTCCCGCGGTGCCGACGCGCTGGGCAGCCGTGACGGGCGTGAAGAAGCAGGCCGCGCCCGCGCTCGCCCCGCAAGTCTGGCCGCCCGCCGCCACGCGAATCTCCTCGACCGACATCTGGCCAAGCGGGAGGTTCGTGTTCAGGTTCGGGCGGATCGAGTTGCCGACGAGGCCGGAGATACCGGAGAGCGCGCCCGCCGGGTCAGTGCCTTGCAGCACGGTGAACGGCGATCCGCTCTGGAAGGTGAAGAACGAATTGAGTTGCCAGCCGCCGAGGATGTGGCCCGCAACGCCCTGCTGTTCGCGGAAGAAAGGCAACTCGTAGACGACGTTGCCCGTGAAGCGGTGCGGGCGGTCGAAACTCGAACGCGCGCGTTCGATGCTGCGGTTGAAGGAGTCTTGCGAGACGGCGACTTCCGCGCCCGACGGGTTGAAGATTTCCGAAGCCGTGTCTATGAACGAACTCCAAGTGTAGTGTGCGCCCGCGCTGAAGCCGCGGCTCAGGCGTTTCTCAAGGCTGAGTTGCATCGAGTGGTAGATCGAGGAGGCCGCGTTGGCGCGCAGGCGAATCGGCCCCTGAATCTGGTTGACGCGGCAGGTGTCGGCATCGGTTTCGGCGCAGGTGGCCGTGCCGAGGCGACGCGGGTTGCCGTCAATGGATTGGAACAAGGCCGTGCCCTTTGTGCCGACGTAGCCGATGCGCATGACGAGGTCGCGCGTCAACTCGCGCTGCGTCTCCAGACTGAACTGCTGGTAGTAGGGAGAGCGGAAGTCTTCGGCGACGATGGTGCGAACGAGGCGGTTCGGGTTGAGACCCGTCGCGCCCTGAATGGTGGGCAGCGTCGTGAAGGCGTTGGCGACGCCGGGGCCTCCGGCCTGCGGGGTGGTCGCCAGATCGACGGCGGCGAGGAACGGGAACGCGCTCGCGATGTTCGAGGCGATGTTGGTGAACGCATAGTCATGCGTCACGGCGTAGCCGCCGCGAATCACCATCTTGTCGCCGCCCGTGATAAAGCCGAGGGCGCCGTCTTCGCTCGTGCGCGGATTCCAGTTGAAGCCGACGCGTGGCTGGAAGTTGTTGTTGTCGCGTTTGGGCACGGGCGTGAAGCGGAAACGCTCGTCGCCGCCCGCCTCCTCCACGATCCGGTCGTTGATCTGCGCGAGATCGGCGATGGGCTGTCCGGGCGATTCGTAGCGCACGCCGAGCGTCAGCGTGAAGTTCGGGCGGACTTTCCACTCGTCCATGCCGTAGACGAACACGTCGTGCCAGTCGTAGTAGGTGATCTCCTGCCCGCCCCGGAGAGGTTTGTTGATGGAGGCGGAATCGGCGATGTCGTCGATGAAGCGTTGCAGCGAACCGTAAGCCAGCCTGCCGCGAATCGTCGGGACGAAGAACTGCTTGAGCTGGTTGCGGCGAATGTCAACGCCGAATTTCCAGTTGTGCACGCCGCTTGAGATCGAGAGGTTGTCTTGCAGTTGATAGGTCTGGCGCGTGGCGAACTGCGGGAAGTTGACGGCGAGACCGATGGCCGTGCGGTTGGCCGCCGCGTTGAAGCCGGAGAGACCGAGCGCGGTGATCTCGATGGAAGGAATCTCCGCCGCGGACGGGTCTGCGCCGGTGAACAATTGACCCTGCCGCAAATACGCGCCGCGCAGTTCGTTGACGACGCGCGAAGAGAGCAGGCTGTTGAGCGAGATGTTGACGGCCTGACTGCGGATCAGAGAGTTCTGGCTCAAGCCCGGCGGCGTCGCCTGTCCCGCGCCTGTCTGATCCTGATCCTGAAAGATGTAGCGACCGAAGAGCGTGTGCTTCTCGGATAAATTGTGGTCGATGCGGA
>DASPJG010000828.1:0-2533 GCA_035628755.1 Pyrinomonadaceae bacterium | reverse complement strand
GATCTCATCCTCGCGGACAGAGGGCAGACGGGCGCGATCTATTTCATGATGTCCGAAAACGATCTGCGCGCCGCGCTGAGTTCGCCGCACGTCTCCATCTGCACCGACAGCGGCGCGCGCGCCACCGATGGGCCGCTCTCCGGCACGAAGTCGCACCCGCGCGGCTGGGGTTCTTACCCGCGCATCCTTGCGCGCTACGTGCGCGAGGAAAAACTTCTCACGCTCGAACAGGCCATTCACAAGATGACCGGCATGTCTGCCGCGCGCGTCAAACTGCGCGACCGCGGCGTGCTGCGCCCCGGCGCGTTCGCAGACATCACGATCTTCGACCCGCAGCGCGTGCGCGACCGCGCCACCTTCGAGCAGCCGAACCAGTACGCCGAAGGCATCAACTACGTCATCATCAACGGCCAACTCGCCGTGGACGGTGGCGCGCGCACCAAAGTTCTCCCCGGGCGCGTCCTGCGCGGGGCGGGCTACCGCGCGGAGCGAAAACAACAGTAGCCCCGTCTACCTGTGCGCTTCATGAGAGGGAGCGCGAGGCGGCAGTCTTGTCGGGATTCTTACAATTTCATTGCGCTTTCAAAGTGGTATTGACTTTTGCGGAGCAAGAAAGTTAGCCTTACTGCGTTCCCGTTAACCCCTAAGTAGTAATTGTCAGAGTGCGAGAGGCGCGCCGGTTCGCTTGTGCGCCGCTGGCTCTCTTTTTATGACGAACCACAGGGAAGGAGTTTTGAAGTATGAAACGCAACCTCGCTTACACGGCGGCCACGCTGGCTCTCGCCGTCACAGCCATGCTCGCACCGTTCGACTACGTTTCTCCGGCACAGGCCGGACAGGGACAGACCACACAGGCGTGTGAAGACTGCAAGGCCGCGGCTCAAGCGCGCCTGTCGGCCTGCGACTTCACGGCGCGAAACGACAACGACCGTCGCACCACGCGCGGGCAGTGTGTCAAACAGTTTGAAGCGGAAGTCAGGGAGTGTCCCTGCCCGCCGGGACACAACAACCCGAACAGCACCCCGCGCTAGGCCGTCGAGCCGGGTCAACGATTGAGAGGGCGACGTTTGAGCTATCGAACGTCGCCCTCTTCTTTTCCGGGCAGTCGGGCGTTAGACTGTCGGCGGCTGAAATATGAGACTCCCGCTACTCCCCCACACGCTCGCACCGCGTCGTCTCGAACGACTCTGCCTGCTCGTCGCCGCCGCTCTCGGCTTCCTGCAAGCGTGGGGGCGACGGCACTACAGCGACGACGGCGTGGCCTACATGGGCGCGGACGGCATCGCCTATCTGGACATCGGCGACGCCTACTGGCGCGGCGACTGGGCGGCAGCCGTCAACGCCATGTGGAGTCCCTTCTATTCGTGGCTCACGGGTCTCACGCTCCGCCTCATCCAGCCGTCGCCCTTTCAAGAGTTCACCGTCGTCCGCCTGCTCAACTTCGCGCTCTACCTCCTGTCTCTCGCCGCCTTCGTCTTTCTTCTACGCGAACTCGAACGCTTTTGCCGGACACAAACGCCGGACGGCGACGACGCTCCTGCCGCGCTGCCCCGGCGCGCGTGGCTCGTCTTCGCCTACACGCTCTTCATCTGGACATCGCTCTCGATGAACCGCGTCGCGCGCACGAGTCCAGACGTGCTCGTCTCGGCCATCGTTTTCACGGCCTCCGGCCTGTTGCTGCGCATACGCATGCGCCGCGCCGGGTGGCTCACGTTCGCACTCTTCGGCCTGACGCTCGGCGTCGGCTATTTGACGAAGACTTTCATGTTCCCGCTCGCCTTCGTCTTCCTCGCGGCGGGTCTGTTCGCCGAGGGCAACGCGCGTCGCGCCCTGCCTCGCATCGCGCTCTCGCTCATCGTCTTTCTCGCCGTGTCCGCGCCGTTCGTCGTCGCCATCTCGCGCGCGAAAGGGCTGCTGACCATCGGCGACACGGGGCGTCTCAATTACGTGTGGCACGTCAACGGCACGACTTCCTTCATCCACTGGCAGGGCGAACCCACGGGCGCGAGCGGCACGCCCGCACACCCGACGCGCAAACTGTTCGACTCGCCCGCCCTCTATGAATTCGGCTCGCCCGTCGCGGGCACATACCCGCCCTGGTACGACCCGGCCTACTGGTACGAAGGCGTCAAACCTCGCTTCAGCCTCAGTCAACAACTCAAGGCCATCGCGCAAAACCTGCTGCTCGCTTACCAGTTTCTTTTCTACCGCTTCTTCCCCGGCGCGGTCGTCTCCGCGCTTTTCATCCTTTTTTACATGAGCCGCCGCGGCGCGCGCCGGATCGCGCGCGACGTTGCCGCCTACGGGTTTCTCCTCGCGCCCGCGCTCGTCGCGTCCGCCAGCTACATGCTCATCCATTTCGAGCAGAGATATTTCGCGCCCTTCGTCGTCGTCGCCGGGATGAGTCTCTTCGCCGTCGTGAGACTTCCACGCACGGACGATGCGCGGCGTCTCGTGGCCGCTCTCGTCATCGTCACGCTCGCCACGTTCGCGCTCTCGCTCGGCTTCTATAGCGCGCGCGATCTCTATTCAT
>DASPJG010000827.1:0-4220 GCA_035628755.1 Pyrinomonadaceae bacterium | reverse complement strand
ACGTAGCGCACGGTTGCGCCGTGCCCCTTGAGCGCCATGTAGAACCGCTCGCTCTGGATCGGGAACGTGCCGCTGTTGTTGTCCGCCTCGCCGTGCGTGAGCAGGATCGGCTCGGTGATCCGGTCGGCGTACCAGAACGGCGACATCCGCGTGTAGACGTCAGGCGCTTCCCAGAACGTGCGGCTCTCGTTCTGGAACCCGAACGGCGTGAGCGTGCGGTTGTACGCGCCGCTCCGCGCGATGCCGGCGCGGAAGAGATCCGAGTGCGCGAGCAGGTTCGCCGTCATGAACGCGCCGTAACTGTGGCCGCCGACGCCGACGCGCTCCGGGTCTGTCACGCCCATCTCCGCCGCCTTGTCAATCGCCGCCTTCGCGCTTGAGACGATCTGCTCGACGTAGGTGTTGTTGACCGTCTCCGGGTCGCCGACGACGGGCATCGTCGTGTTATCCAATACGGCGTAGCCGTTCAAGAGGTAGAACAGGTGCGAAGGGCCGCCGATGGTGGTGAAGCGTTGGGTCGAACCGGAGACCTGACCGGCGGTGGCCGCGTCGTTGAACTCCAGCGGGTACGCCCACACTACGGTCGGGAGGCGCGTGCCTTCCTTGTAGCCGGGCGGCAGGTAGAGCGTGAAGGAGAGTTGCACGCCGTCGGCGCGCTTGTAGGTGACGAGTTGCTTCTTGATGTCGCGCAGTTGCGGCGTGGGGTCTGGGAACTGCGTGAGCGGCTTCGAGGTTGAAGCGATCATGGCCTCGCCCGCCGCCGCCGCCGAGGCGTTGTTGCTCGCGCCGAGCGTGCGGATGTAGAGGTTCGACGGCTCAATCGGCGTCTCGCGGCGCGTGATGAACTGCGAGCCGTCGTCTTTCAACAGCCCGACGGGCGTCTCGTAACTCTTCTCGTCGCTGCGGAAGATGCGCTCGGCTTTCTGCGTCGTGACGTTGTAGCGGTCGAGGAAGGGGCGGTCGCCCGCGTCCGACGCGCCCGTGCCGGAGAGAAAAATCTGCTCGTTCTGGTAGATAATGACGCGGTGGCCGGTCGGCAAGACGCGCGTCATGGGCGTGCCCGGATCGTTATACCGATCCTGCACGTTGCGATGCCAGACGACGCGCGGCGCGGACGAGGGGTTGTCCACGTTGACGAGTTGCACGCGAAGGCGGCGCGTGTCGCGGTTGTAGTCGCTGGCGAAGGCGAGACCGCCGCGCTCAAGCCACTGCATCGCTGTGTAGCGATCTTCGAGTTTCATCAACTCGACGGGCGCGCCCGTGAACGGAGCTTTCAACATCAACACGCGGTCGCGGTGCGAGACCTTCTTCTTCGGGTCGCCCTCGTCCAACGCTTCGACCCACAGCAGCGTCGCCGGTTCGGTCGGTCGCCAACTATGCGAGCGCGGCCCCGTCTGCACGCCGCCAATCGGCACTTGATCCTGCAAGGGCGTGCTGGCGAGCTTGTGAACCAACTTGCCACGCGTGTCCCACACCTCGACCTCTTTCGGGAAATCATTGGCCGGGTGGAGAAACGAGTAAGGGCGTTTGATGCGCGCGACGAGCAGGTGCTGGCCGTCGGGCGCGGGCGCGGCCTCATCATAGATGGCTGGCTGGCCGATGTTCGTCACACGTCCGCCCTCTGCGTCCACGAGAGCGAGCTGCGCCGTCGCGTAGTAGTCGAACAACTCCTCGTCGTAAGGCGTCCTGAGCAAATCCTGATAGGTGCGCACGGGGCCCGCTCTGCCCGAACTCTCCTGTATGTTCGGCTCGCGCGGCACGTCCGGCGCGGGCGTGAGTTTGGGGCGCGTGGCCGGGACGAGTTGCGCGAGGAGCGTGCGATTGTCCGGCATCCACTGGAGCGGTTCGCCGTAAGCCGCGTTGAGCATAACGCCCTTGATCTGCGTCACACGCCCCGAAGCAACGTCGCCCACCCACAACTCGATCCCGTTTGCGACCGTGTTCGTAAAAGCGAAACGCTTACCGTCCGGGCTCCACTGCGGAAAGCCCACCCGCGCGCCGGGCGGCAATGCCACCTTCGTCTCCGCGCCGTCCGCGATGCGCTTCAAAGAGAGCGCGACGAAATAGGGCGCGAGGTGACGCCCGTTGGTGTTCGGGTTGATGCGGTAGCCCGCGAGCCGCAACATCGGCTGCGCCAGATCGCTGATGGGCGGGTAGCGCACCCCCGTCGCCAGCATCATCCGGTCGCGCGCCGGGCTGATCGAAACCGACGGCGTGACGGGCGAGTTCAGCACGTCGAGCACTGCCTGCGGCGGCTTCCGGTAACCCTGACCGGCGACCCCGCACGCGAGCAGCAGCAGCGCGCACAGCGACAACGCCCCGCGCCTGAGCGACGGCAACACAGAATCTCTTGAAGACATGAGCAAAGACCTTTCTCCTGTACGGACGCGAGGGACGCGTGCGCGGGTTGAACTATGTGCAGTACAATTGACTGGTAGCGAGTCTGAATTAACAGGAAGTATGGCGCTGACGGGTGAAAATTAACCGCGCGCGGGCGGCCTTGTCAAATTTCATCCGGGGCTTCGCTTGACAAGCGTAGGCGAATCGGTAAAATCTCTTTTCGCTGAGCGGGAGTAACTCAGTGGTAGAGTGCGACCTTGCCAAGGTCGAAGTCGCGAGTTCAAATCTCGTCTCCCGCTCCAAAAGTTCAAGGCGAAGGGCGAAAGGAGACAGCCTCTCTTTAATTGTCGCCCTTCGCCTTTCGACTTTCCCCTCCCCGTGGCGGCGTAGCCAAGTGGTAAGGCAGAGGTCTGCAAAACCTTTATTCATCGGTTCGATTCCGATCGCCGCCTTCAATCTTTTCAGTAATTTACGGGTGACACTCCATCCCCTTCAAAATGCCAGTGTAGTAGGAACTGTAGTAGGCAATTAGCTTAGACTGTACTATTGACTATGGCGAATAGTGAGCAAGGACATTCTATTGAAACATACAAGTCGCTCATTCAGTTGTCTATTGAAGGGCTTAAAATTCTCCTCATTCTAAATGGGGGTGCAGCGGTAGCCTTACTAGCCTATCTAGGAAACATTGCAGGAAAAGTCGAATTGCTTCCGGACATGCGATTGCCGATGATGGGTTTTATCGTTGGATTGGTATCTTGCGCTCTTGCATTCTTGACTACTTACCTTACGCAACTATCTCTTTTTAATGAACCTACTGGAACAGATGCAATCCGATTTTTTAGTCGGCATCAAGTGTGGCTTTGGATTAGCATAGCGTTAGCACTAATCAGTATCAGTGCTTTTGCTATCGGTTCATTTACAAGTGCCCGCAGTTTTCGTCAAGCCACTCGCTGCAACTGCTCTCCTTCGGCTGTACCTCCTAGCTTATCTCGGAGCATTCATTAACCCTTCGCCGCACGATGAGCTTCCATCTTCTGCACCACGCCCGCCTGTAAACAAGTATTCATCTTTAATTGATGCCTTCGATTAGGGCGTATTTTTGGTCAGCAAGCGTGTCACCGTGGCCGATAGTCGCTTGATGTCTTGTGGCTTCCTCAGAAAAGCATTTACGCCCGCGCGTAGCGCATCCCGCTCAACGTCACTCGCCGACAACATGATGATTGGCGTGCGTCGCCTGTGTGGAAGCTGCCGTGCGCGGCGCGCAAGCTCTAAGCCGTCCTTTCCGGGTAACTGATTATCAAGGATGAGCAGATGATAGCGCGCCTTGCTTTCAATCTTCCGCATGGCCTCCGTCCCGTCGGCGCAGAGTTCTACTGTCCACCCTAATTCCTCTAAAGTTTCTTTCACAGCCTCGGCCACTGCCTGATAATCTTCGACGCAGAGAATATTGATCGTGCGCGCTTTAGTGCGCGTGCGGCGGCGACTTCTAGGATTAATGATGCTCTGCCTGCGCGTTCCGGGCGGGGTGCGTAAGTAGGCGAGGTCTTTGTGTCGGCCTTCTTTGTCCAACATCGCGGCGAGCGTGCCGTGGTGTGGAAAACCGAGCAGCCGCGAAGCGCGCGTAACGCTGCCTTCTCCATCTATCAAAGCCTGCCGCACATATCTGGCTTCGTAGGTGCGTACCCTTTCAGTCAGATTAAAATTCGCCCAGAAATCTACGACGCTGCGGACTCGTCTTTGTGAGAGGGACACGCGACGGTCAGACACAATGCGGAGAGCACAGGCACGCAGCCGCGAGATCGTTTCCATATCCTGCGTCTCTTTGAGCAAGTGATGTGCGCGCTCGTATGCCTCTAACAGTTCGTACTCGTCTATGCGGT
>DASPJG010000826.1:0-8603 GCA_035628755.1 Pyrinomonadaceae bacterium | reverse complement strand
TTTCAGGAGGTCTGCGAACGGCTGCATGATGCCGCCGTAGCCGACGCGGTTCGGCCCCAGCCGCCCCTGAATGAGCGCGAGGATGCGTCGCTCCGCCAGCACCGTGTAGGCCACGATCATCAACACCACGACGAACGCGATATTGATGCCGATAAACTGGCCGATCGCCTTCATGCCCTCCGGCCCGACCTGATTAGTTAGCCACTCCATAGTTACCCGTCAACTGAAGTTTGCCTGTGAAGTTTGCATGCGTGCGAAAAAGGGCGGAGCACCCTCTCCGCGAAAATTTAATTTCTTCCCCGCAAGACAAAATTTTCTAATCGCCCGCGACCGTCGCCACGCGACGCTCGACCGTAATCTGGTAAAGCGGCGAAACGAGTACCGTCGGCGGTTTGGGATTCCCCGCGTCGAGCAGCGGGAACTGCGGCGTCTTGCCCGTCAGCGTTCCCGGCTTAAAGAGTTCGTGGCCGATGGGCGGCGTCCCCGTAAGCTTTTCGCCCTCGATGCTCAACGCTTCGACGGCGGCGCGCAAATTTTCCAGCGCGCCCGCGACCGCTTCGCTGCCGCCTCCGTTGAGCGCGTGACGCGCCTGCACCGGCTGCGTCTCGTCTTTCAGCAACGCGTACTTCATCCCCGCGTAGGCCGGAGTGTTGCGCGCGAGTTCGAGAAAGACTTTTCCGGCAGACCACTGGAAGTCGAAATTCACGCCGAGGGCGAGCGCGAGCGCGTCCGTGATCATCCAGTCCGGCCTCGATTGATGGACGGGCGGGATTGACTGGCGCACGCGCTGGACGAGACCGCTGTTGTTCGTGAACGTTCCGTCTGTCTCCGCGTAAGAGGCGGCAGGGAAGACCACGTCGGCGTGCTGCGTGGTCTCGGTCTCGAACATTTCCTGCACGACGAGGAAGTCCAGACGGGAGAGCGCATCGGCGCGACCGGCGAGATGCCGGGGCAGGAAACTGCCCGCGACGTAGAGCGCGCGCAGGGAATCGCCCGCCGCATCGAGCATCGCGGCGGCGTCGAGCGCGCCGTTCAACAGGCCGAGGTCGTGGACGCCGATGCTGTTGTTGTAGAGCGGTAGCGGGTGGAACAGGAAGCGTCGCCCTTCGCGTTCGCCGTAAGCCGCGGGGATGTTTGCCAGAGCCGTCTGCGCCGTCGCGCTCAACTCGCCGAACATGACCACGACATCGCCCGCCGTCTCTTCGATGATGCGCCGCGCGTCAACCAACTCCTGCGTCTCGACGCCCATCTTGTGAGCGGCGGTCGCATACTCGCTTCCGGCGAAGGCGAGCACGGCTGCGTCCTCCGCGCCGGGGTTCATGTGTATGAACTGCGTCGCCGCCTGTTTCAGACGGATCGGCACGCTGTTGACGATCACGAGTTTTGCGCCGCCGTTCCTGACGGCTTGCCTGATTTGTCGTCCCGTGAGCGGCTGCAACTCTTCGGGTTCGCCGCCGATGACGATGATCGTTGCGGCGCGGCGGATGTCGCGGTGCGTAGCGATGGGCGCGCTTAGAGAGGCGAAGAACGGCGCGAGCGAGAAAGCATCCGTCGCCGTGTAATTGTTCGTAGCCAAAACTTCGCGGGCGAATTTGAGCAAGGCGTAGTTCGCCTCGTTCGTCGTGCGCGGGCTGCCGACGACGCCGATTGAGTCGCCGCCGTGCGCGGTTTTAATTTCTTGCAGCTTCGCCGCCGTGTGCCGGATGGCCTCGTCCCACGTTGCCGGAATCAGCTTGCCGCCCTTCTTGTAGCGGATGAGCGGCGTCTTGATGCGCTCCTCGTGATTGATGAACGGGTGCGCGAAGCGGCCTTTGATGCAGAGAAACTCGCCGTTGATCCCGTTGACGTAGCGGTCGCGTGCGACGGAACGCATCACTTCGCCCGCGCGCGAGCCGAGCGACATCTGGCAGCCGTCGGAGCAGAAATTGCAGGTCGTGATCGTTTGCGAGAGTTCCCACGGGCGCGCCTGATGGCGGTAAGTGGCGTCGAGGAGCGTGCCCGTCGGGCAGACTTCGATGCAGTTGCCGCACTGCGAGCAATTGAGCCAGCCGTCGAACGTGCCGATGACGGTGTTTGCGCCGCGCCCGCCCGCTTCAATCGCGTCTTCGCCCATCCACTCGTCGCAGACGCGCGTGCAGCGTTTGCACAGGATGCAACGCTGCGGGTCGTTGGCGACGATGGGCGAGAGAAATTTTTCGGGGTAGTAGTTCTTCTTCTCCTGAAAGCGTTCTTCGAGGCCGCCCCAGTCAAAGACCATCTCCTGCAATTCGCACTCGCCGCCACGGTCGCAGACCGGGCAATCGAGCGGGTGGTTAGCCAGCAGGAACTCCACCATCCCGCGCTGCGCCTTCTCGATCTCCTCGCTCTCGGTCGTGACGCTCATGCCGTCCGTGCAGGTGATCGTGCAGGACGTTTGCAACTTCGGCATCTTCTCGATGCGCACGAGGCACATGCGGCAAGAGGCTTGCAGCGCGAGGTCGGCGTAATAACAGAAGGAGGGAACGGCGTGCCCCTTCTCGCGGCACACGTCTATGAGCCGTGCGCCCTTCTCCACCTCGTAGAGGTTGCCGTTGATCGTGACTTTGATTAACTCTGCTGCCATTGAATGAAACCTGTAATCGTAAAAAAAACTTTTAAGCCATCGTCGGTAACGCTTGCGTTTCGACGAGCGGCGCGAGATGGCGTCGGAAGTCTTCGGGAAACTTCTTGATGGCCGACTGAATCGGCCAGGAAGCGGCGTCGCCGAGCGGGCAGAACGACTTGCCCTCGATGTTGTCGCACAAGTCCAAGAGCAACTGTGCGTCTTCGGGTTTGCCTTCGCCGCGCGCGATGCGTTTGAAAACTTTGACGAGCCAGTCCGTGCCCTCGCGGCAGGGCGTACACCAGCCGCAGGATTCGTGCTTGTAAAACTCCGTCAGGTTTTTCGTCGACTCGAAGATGTCCACCGTGTCGTCCATCACGATGAAGCCGCCCGAGCCGACCATCGAACCGGCGGCGACCAAGCCCTCGTAGTCCATCGTCACTTTTTTGCCTTCGATGTCCGACGCAGGCATGATATAGACGCTCGACCCACCCGGAATCACGGCCTTGAGCCGTCGCCCGTTCGTGATGCCCTGACAGTCTTCCATGATGAACCGCTCCATGTCCGAGTAGCCCATCGGCAGTTCGTAGACGCCGGGGCGGTTGACGTGGCCGCTGACCGACCAGAGCTTCGTGCCGCCGCTTTTCTCCGTCCCCAACTTCTGATAAGCCTCGCCGCCCATCTTGATGATGTCCGGCACGGCCGTTAGCGTCTCGACGTTGTTGACGACCGTCGGGCAGCCGTAGAGACCTGCGACGGCGGGGAAGGGCGGCTTCATGCGCGGGTGTCCGCGCAAGCCTTCGAGCGAGTTCAACAACGCGGTCTCTTCGCCGCAGATGTACGCGCCCGCGCCCGAATGGGTGTAGACCTCGCACGCGAAGTCCGTCCCCAGAATCTTCTCGCCCACCAAGCCCGCCCCGCGCGCCTCTTCAATCGCGCGATCCATGATCTCGATGAGATAGCGATACTCGCCGCGCGTGTAGATGTAGCAAGCCTTCGAGCCGAGCGCGTAGGCGGCGATGAGCATGCCTTCGATCAGCATGTGCGGGTCGCGCTCCATGATGTAGCGATCCTTGAACGTCCCCGGCTCCGACTCGTCGGCGTTGCAGACGACGTACTTCGGCTTCGGCGAATCCTTCGGCACGAAACTCCACTTCATCCCCGTGGGGAAGCCCGCCCCGCCACGCCCGCGCAGCGCGGACTTCTTCACCTCGCCGATCACGTCGTCTGGCGACATCCCCTTGAGCACCTGACGGAGCGCGTCATAGCCGCCGTGCTTTTGATAAGTTTCGAGCGACTCGGAACGCTCCAAACCGACGCGGGCGAGTTGTAGCGGTTCGCAACCGATGGCACCGATAAACATATTCTTCACAGGAGACAAAATCTCGACCTCTTAAACTTCGGGAAACCTTAGCGCACGCCATTCGAGAGTTGATTGCTGCGACATTGCTCGATCAATTCGTCCACTTTCTCCGGCGTCAGGTTCTCATAATAATCGAAGCCGATCTGCATCATCGGCGCAGTGCCGCACGAGCCGAGGCATTCGACTTCGGAGAGCGAAAACTGCCCGTCCGCGCTCGTCTCGCCCGGCTTGATGCCGAGGCGGCTGGCGCAGTGCTCGGTGATCTTGTCCGCGCCGAGAATTTTGCACGAGAGCGTGCGGCAAACTTGCAGGTGATACTTCCCGACCGGCTCGGTATTGATCATCGAGTAGAACGTCGCCACTTCCCAGATGTCCGTGATGCGCACGCCAAGCCTGTCGGCGAGATAGGCCACGCCGGGCTTGTCCAGATAACCGCGCTCGCGCTGCACGATGAACATGAGCGGCAGAATCGCCGAACGCTTCAACGGATACTTCGCCAGATGCGCATCTATCTCCGCCTCGACCGCCGCCGAAAACGTTGCGATCTCGGCAGGCACGGGCGCTTCCTGCGGCAGCGGGTTGTTGGGCGTGAACTGTTTACTCATAACGTGAATGTCAGTTTTTCGTCGTCGGTGGCCAATTGTTCAAATCCGTCTTCAGCTACTTGCGTGATAACCACATGCAACGGACAACTGACCACTGACAGCGGACGCTTTATCGATCAATTTCGCCAAGCACGATGTCGAGTGAGCCGATGATGGCGACCACGTCCGCGACCATCTCGCCCTCGGCCATGTGCGGCAGGGCGGAGAGGTTGATGAACGACGGGCCGCGAAAATGTACGCGCGCGGGCTTCGGCCCGCCGTCGCTTTTCACGTAGCAGCCGAGTTCGCCCTTCGAGCCTTCAATCGGGTGATAAACTTCGCCCGCCGGGACGTTGAAGCCTTCGGCCACGATCAGGAAGTGATGAATGAGCGCGTCCATGTGCGTTTTCATCGCCTCGCGATCCGGCAAGACGACTTTCGGCGCGTCGGCCTTGACCGGTCCCGGCTTCAAACGTCCGAGCGCCTGCCGCGCGATCTTCAGAGACTCGCGCAACTCGCGCATACGGACGAGGTAGCGCGCCCACACGTCGCAACTCTGCTCGACCGGAACCTCGAAGTCGTAAGTTTCATAACCCGTGTAAGGGTTCGTGCGTCGCACGTCAATGGAGACGCCGGAGCCGCGCAGGCAGGGGCCGGTGACGCCCATGTCAATCGCGTCGTCCGCCGTGATGATGCCGACGCCCTGCGTGCGCGTCTGGAAAATGCGGTTGCCCGAGAGCAGCGTCTCAAACTCGTCAACGGCCTTCGGAAATTTGTCTATAAACTGTTGCGCGCGCCGTTCGAAACCCGCGGGCAAGTCCATCATCAAACCGCCGATGCGGAAGTAAGAAGGCGTCAGACGCCCGCCCGACGCGGCTTCGATCAAGTTCAAAATCTTCTCGCGCTCGCGGAAGGCGTAGAAGAAGACGGTCATCGCGCCGATATCGAGCGCGTGCGTGCCGAGCCAGACCATGTGCGAGGCGATGCGCTGCAATTCGCACATCAACACCCGGATCACTTGTGCGCGTTCCGGGATTTCGAGGCCGAGCAATTTCTCCACCGCCATCACGTAACAGAGGTTGTTGCCGAGCGGGTTCAGGTAGTCCATCCGGTCGGTGATGACGATGCCCTGCTGGTACTTCTTGTACTCGAACAGCTTCTCCATGCCCGTGTGCAGGTAGCCGATGTCGGGCGTGCACTTGACGACCATCTCGCCGTCGAGCACGAGTTCGAGACGCAGGACGCCGTGCGTCGAAGGGTGCTGCGGCCCCATCGAGATCGTCATCTGCGTGTCGAGCGGCTGATCGACAACCTCAAACTGCGGCGGAAGATTTGCGGTAGCGGACATAAGTCTCAAGTTCCAAGCCCCGAGTTTCAAGCCCCAAAGCCGCGTTTGACCTGGGACTTGAGACTCGGGACTTATGAAAGGCTGTACGGCTCGTAGCCGCGCAGCGGAAAGTCTTTGCGTAGCGCATGACCCTGCCAGTCGTCGGGCAGGAGGATGCGCCGCAGGTCGGGATGGCCTTCGAAACGGACGCCGAACATGTCGAAAGTTTCGCGCTCGTGCCAGTTGGCCGTGCGCCAGATGCCCGTCACGGTCGGCACGCGCGCGTCTTCTTCGCTCACGATCACTTTCAGGCGCAGGCGGTGAAATTTCGTCGTGGAAAAGAGATGATAGTTGACTTCAAAACGCGGGTCTTCCTCAGGCCCGCGATCAACGCCGCAGATGTCAGCGAGCAGATTGAACCCGAACTCCGGCGTCGTCTTCAGGTATTCGCACAATTCGACGATGCGCTCGCGCGGCACGACAATCGTGATCTCGCCGAACGCCTCTATCACTTCGGATACAGCCCCGGCGTGCGTCGCTTGCAGCGCGGAGATCAACTGCGCCCCCGCTTGATCCTTCAACGGTTCACTCGCCGCCTGTTCGGCTATCGCCTGTTCGCGCTCAATATCTTTGCTCATTCGAATTGTCCGTAGCTCGTCGTCCGTCGTCAGTTGTTCAAATCCGTCTTTAGTAACTTGTGTGATGAACACAAACAACGGACAACTGACTGTGGACAACTGACAGTTTTAAGATGAACGCCGTCGCTCGTGCCTCGATGGAATCGTGTAGGGGCGCGAGACGTTTGATTTTTCGTCCGCGTCCTGCGCCGCCGCCTCGTTGAGGGCGGAGATGCCCGAACCGGGGAGCGTCCCCGGCGGGACGGCCTCGCGCGCCTGCTCGACGGGAATGTCGCGCCGGTCGCGCAGAGACTCTTTCATCACCTTGTCCTGCAACATCATCACGGCGTTGATCAGCATCTCCGGGCGCGGCGGGCAGCCGGGGATGTAGACATCCACGGGCACGATCTTGTCCACGCCCTGCACGATGGCGTAGTTGTCGAAGACGCCTCCCGACGTGGCGCACGCGCCCATCGAGATAACCCACTTCGGCTCGGGCATCTGATCGTAAATGCGACGCAGCACCGGAGCCATCTTGCGCGAGACGCGGCCTGAGACGATCATCACGTCGGCCTGTCGCGGGCTGGCGCGGAACACCTCCGAGCCGAAACGCGCGAGGTCGTGGCGCGAACTCGTCGCGTTCATCATCTCGATGGCGCAACAGGCGAGGCCGAACGTCGCCGGCCACAGAGAAGACTTACGCGCCCAGTTGACGAGCGCGTCGAGTTTTGTCGTCAACACTTCCGGCAACGCTTCCGCGATCTTATTTTCGAGACCCATTGTAAAACTCCTAAATTGCTCAAGCCGCGGCTCGATGTTCCAACTCCGCCCGGCGGCCTTCCTTCAAAGCCAGCGCGCGCGCTTCGGCCTCCGCCTCCGCCCGCGCCCGCTCGTTCCAATCAAACAAGCCCTTCTTCAACACGTAGACGTAGCCTACCAGCAGCAGCACGACGAACAGCATCATCTCGATGTAGATCAGGTTCCGCATCGCCGACCCTTGCGCCGCGAGCGACTTGAAGACCACCGCCCACGGCATCAGGAAGATCAACTCGATGTCGAAGAGGATGAAGATCATCGCGATCAGATAGAACTTGACCGAGAAACGTTCGCGCGCCGACCCGACCGGGTCTTTGCCGCACTCGTAGGGCATCAACTTCGTGCGGGTCTGCTTGCGCTGCCCGACGAGTTGGGACAGCAGGATGTTGCCGCCCGCGAAGCCCCCCGCGACGAGGAACATCAACAGGATCGGCAAGTAATCGTTCAGGTCGAAATTACGCACACCGGCCTCCCGTCAGCTTGTGCTGAATAGAGCCTAAAGCTGCTCTAAAACTAGATTGAGAATGATGGCACAAAGTCATGGTAGTGCAAGGTCTAAAGGGTGTCAAGCAAGAGGGCGCGCGGCGCAAAAGCCCCGTTTATAAGGAGATTGACCCTCTTCGGAGGGCTATGTTACTGTTTGAAGCGGCGACCCCGTCGGCAATCCTTGAGCAGTATTTTACCTCCGCCGCGCCCGCGCGCTTTCCTGAAATCATCGTGATCACTGGCTTCAACACGGATATAGAATTTGATGGTGTCGTGTACCACGTACAGACGGAGGACAAGGGGCTTGAGACGCCGTTGATCCTGTCGCTCGTCTACGTGGGCGGCGCGATTCTGGCGAGCAAGCGTTCGCCCTATCAAGACCTGATCAATGCGGGCTTCGACCCGCTCGTCCTCGCCGAACGTCTCCAACGCCAGCACAAACTCATCTGCGCCGCCGTCAAGGCTGGGCGCATTGACGACCTCAAACGCCTGTCGCCCCGCGACGCGGACGAACTGCCCGCCGCCGCGCCCGCGCCAAAACCCGTGGCGGCGAAAACCCCCTCGAAGCCGCGCGAAGTTGCCCCGGTGGCGGTCGAAACGAGCGCGCCCAAAGTTCAAGAGGTCGAGGAGGAAGTGGACATTCTTGCACTGGAAGATGTCCCGGCGGAGTTTGTGCCGCCGCCTGTGACCCGGCCAGCGCAACAGCCCGCGAAACCGCCTGCCGCCGCACCCGCCCGCTTTGTCGGCAAGCAGGAAGAAGACTTCATCCAGGTGGAAGCCGAAGGCGCGCTGCACCTGAGCTTGTTGGAGGAGCAGGAATTTCACGCGG
>DASPJG010000825.1:0-3574 GCA_035628755.1 Pyrinomonadaceae bacterium | reverse complement strand
CGGTCGTGGATGGGCGCGCGGCGCGTCTGTTCATACTTTAAATATTCCTCGCCCTTGCGCCGCATGTAATCGCGGAAGGCTGCGCGGCTTTCCGCGTGCTCGACGAAGAGACCGGCGTAGTAGGTGGCGAAGCCCTCGCTCAACCAGAGGTCAGCCCATGTGGCTGGCGTCACGGCGTCGCCGAACCACTGGTGCGCCGTCTCGTGTGCGATGAGTTCGACGAGGCCGCGGCGGACGCCGAAGCGTGCGCTCATGGGCGTGCCCTCGCGCGGGTCGAAAAGCGTGCGGGAATAAATGATCGCGCCGGAATTTTCCATGCCGCCGAAGCGCGTCGCGCCGACGATGTGCGCGAGCTTCGCGTAAGGGAACGGCGCGACCGTCTGGCTGAAATATTTGAGCGACGGGATGGCCGCGCTGAACCCCTGCATGGCGAGCTTTTGCTCCGACAGCGGAACGTAGTACGAGACGGGCGCGTGGCGCGCGGGGAGCATCACGCCCGGTTGGAGTTGGGCGAACTCGCCGACCGCCACGACCATGCAGTAAGGCGGCATCGGCGCGGCTTCGCTGTAAGTCCATGTCTGCGTCGCGTCGGCGTTCGTGCGGCGCGCGTCGAGACGACCGTTGGCGACGACCGTGGCGCGCGCGGGCGCGGTGACGTTGAAGCTGACGGTGGCCTTCGCCGAAGGGTGGTCGAGCGAGGGTATCCAATGGTGCACGCGGTTCGGCCAGTTGTCGCCGGTGGCCGAAGGGCGACCGTCCTTGTCGTTCGTCAGGATCAGGCCGTCGGCTGGCCAACCGCGATAGACGACGCTCAGGCGCAGGCGTTCGCCGCGCCGTGCGGGGCGTGCGAGAAAGACGTTGAGCCGCTCGCCCTGCCGTTCGTAGCGCGCCGGGCGGCCTCCGACGCTCACAGCGTCAATGGTGAGCGCGCCGAAGTCGAGGTCAATCACGGCGAGGTTGTCGCGCAGGATGAGCGCGTCCAGCTTCGTTTCGGCGCGCGTGAGTTCCGCGAGTTCGTGGTTGAAGACGAGCGACACGTCGTAGTGAAGCGGTCGCCAGTTTTCGACGAGCCGCTCGCGGCGTTCGGCCAGTACGGCGGCGGAACAGAGCGCGACGAGAAGGAGCAGGGCGGGGAAGTTATGACGCCGGAAGCAGCGGCGCGGCGATGGCGGACTGGATTGAAAATTCATCGTCTCAGTTTCTCGCGTGGAACGGTTCAGCGCAGCCCGAGCAGGAGAAGGGCGGAGCGGTCGAAGGGTTTGCCGTCGCCCGTCGCGCTCCATGCGCGATAGGCGGCGAGTTCGTCTTCCGTGACGGGGCGATTGCCGAGACGCGCGGCGGGAGTTTTGCCGAACGCGTAATCGGTGAGCGGCAGGTGCGCCGCGCGCACGCCGAGTCGCGAAGCGTCGAGGAGGGCGGCCTCAGCCGTCTCCACGTCGGGGAAGAAATCTTCGTAGGCCAGCAGATGCCAGACGGTTTGGCCGCCGCGTTCCTCTACGGCGAGGACGCGCAGCAGCCCGAAGCCGCTCTCAAGCTGGAAGATGAGATCGTCGCCCGGCGCGAAAGGCAAAGCCATCACAGTGTACCCGTCATCGTTAGAGTAGAAATTATTTTCCGCCAGCTTAACACAAATGCGTGAGGTGAAAGGATCAGGGTGAAAGGGGACAGGTAAATAATCGGGCGCGCGGTTATTTCTCCCTTGCCACTCGCTGCCTGAGCCTTTACTTGCTGCTTTGTGTCTGCCGCGCGGCGCGGTTAGTATGGCTCATCCGGCACACCGGAGACGGCGGGAAACGCATGGGCGAGATTGACGGCAGACGCGATTATTACACGGTGCTCGGCGCGGAGCGTGAGGATTCACGCGAAGAGATCGAGCGTCGTTATAAACGGCTGGCCGTCGAGCACCACCCGGATCGCGGCGGCGACGAAGAGGAAATGAAGGCGATCAACGAGGCGTGGGGCGTGCTCAAGGACGCCGCGACGCGCGAGGCTTACGACGCGGCGCAGGGAACTTACGACGCACCGCGCAGTACTTCCTACGTGACGCGAGGCCGCGCTCACGCCGCGCCGGATTTCATCCCTTCAACTTCCGAAGGGGCGCAGGCAGACGCCGTCGGCGGGCGGCTGGCGGGCGCGTTGTTGAGCCTGTTCGCGGGCGTGGTGCTGATCTTTTTGGTGCGCTTTCATTACGTGGTGTTCCTGTGGCCGCTCGCGCTGCTGGGGCTGACGTTGCTGCTCTTCGGCGTGTGGATGGCGCACGCCGCGCTCGCCTACGCGCGCGAGGGCTACGCGCCGGAGCACCTTGCGCGGCGTTTGGCGTGGGCGCAGGAGACGCTTTTCTGGTCTGCGGTGGCGGGCGGCGGATACGGACTCTACGTGTTGCTCACGGCGATTTGAAAATGACGAAACTAACCGGACTTGATCTGCTGTTTCTCGAAGTCAACAGTTTGCAGGACTCGGTGGAGTTTTACCGCGAGCATCTGGGCTTCGAGTTGCAAACGTTGACGGAGGAGACCGAGCCGCCGATGGCGACCCTCCGCGCGGGGCGTCTGCGCGTCATGCTGGCCGAGCAATTACTGACGATGGCGCGGCGCGGTCGCGGCGTGCACCTGTTTTTCGGCGTCACGGACGTTGACGAGTATTACGAACAACTGCAAGCGCGCGGCCTCACGCTCGCCGCGCCGAGCGAAGAGGGCTGGGGCGGTCGCTTCATCACTCTCGAAGACCCGGATCACTATCGCCTCTTCTTCGTCACATGGGAGGACCAGGAGGAGGGATGAGAGGCCGGGATGACACTCAGGATTGCCTCGCTGGTTAAATAACACATTGCTCCGCCGGAGCAGCGGAGCAATCCTTATCATCTTCATCGCGCATCTTTTGCTTTGCGCGCCGCCCATGACACGCGGTTGGAATTGTCGCGCGGAAACCTCACGGATGTACGAACATGGATAATCGAAGAGACGGAGAGCGCGTCAAAGCCGCGCTGCCGTGTAACTGGGGATTGAGCGAGGACAGTCCGCGCAACGGAAACATCACCAGCCTCAGCCACAGCGGATGTTTCATTCAAACCACAGCGCGCGCCACGGAAGATCAACTCGTCTACGTTAACTGCTGGCTGCCGAGCCAACGCTGGTTCGCGCTTCGCGGGCGGGTCAGTTACTACCTTGCCAAAGTCGGCTTTGGCCTCAGCTTCACCGACCTCGACGGAGTACAACAGGAGATGCTCGCGATCCTCATCGAATACCATAGAGAAGGAATGAGGGAATAAAGAAGGAAGCACTCAGTTGCGTTGAATGCTGCCTCGTTCATTCCCTCATCCCGTAAATAGTTACGGTCGGCATGTGCGCGCACGCCGACCGTAACCGCAGCAGGCCATCGGTAAGGGGAAAGGAGAACACCCCTTTACCCCATGCCTGCAAGCTCGTGGTTCTCTTTCTGAGAACTTCCTCCCGGAACTTTATTTCGTTTCCGAGAGCGCGGCGATGTAGCAGCCGTGCGCCGTGGCCGTGAGCGGGTCTTTCGCCATGCGCACGTCGGAGATTTCGATGGGGAACTCGCCGCCGGAGCGCAACAC
>DASPJG010000824.1:0-4962 GCA_035628755.1 Pyrinomonadaceae bacterium | reverse complement strand
CACGCCTCGAACCAGCGCGTCTCCTCGAAGCGTTGCAGCGGCACGCTCTTGGCCTCTCTCAACGCTTCATAAAAAACTCGATACTGTTCCTCGTCAAACGGGCAATTGACGTAATCGTCGCCGCCCTTGTCGTAACGCGCGGCGCGAAACGCGATTGTGTAATCAATCGAATCGGCGGCGATGATGGGCGCGATGGCGTCGTAAAAGTAGAGTTGCCCGTCGCCCGTCAGGCGCACGATCTCCTCTGCGAGCGCGTCGGAACAGAGCGGCCCGGCGGCGATGATCGTGATGGCATCCGGCGGCACGCGCGTCACCTCTTCGCGGATCAAGGTGATGTTCGGATGCGCCTCGATCCTCTGCGTGATCAACTCCGCGAAGCGTTGACGGTCAACCGCCAGAGCCGCGCCCGCAGGCACGCGCGTCTCCGCCGCCGCCTCCAACACCAGCGAGCCGCCCCGGCGCAACTCTTCTTTCAACAGGTAGGGCGCAGTTCCGGGCTCGTCTGATTTCAGCGAGTTGGAACACACGATCTCGGCCAACTGCTCCGTCCGGTGCGCGGGCGTCCGCCTCACGGGGCGCATCTCGTAGAGACGCACGCGCGCCCCGCCCTGCGCCGCCTGCCACGCCGCCTCGACCCCCGCGAACCCGCCGCCGATAACTACAACTTCATTCATGTTCTAAGCCTTCAGCCCCGGCTTTTGCATAAAAGCCGGGAGCATACGTTTCACCTCTGTCACCTCACACGCCGTTCTCGCGTCAGGTGCGATCTCTTCCATGCTTCGCTCGATCTGGATTCTCTCACCGAAAACTCCTGCCCGCGTTTTGCCGGAAGCCGACGGCTGACAGCTTCACCGCTCGTCCGGCGGAGGCGTTAAGGGTTGCGGCGGCGATTCAACTTTTGCGTCGCCGACGTTGGTGCTGAAGCGTCTGTAGTTGCTGTATTCGCGTATCGCGTCGAGGCGAAACCCGGCGAAGAGGAGGATTTTGGCGGAGGCGTTGATCTGCTCGAAGCGCGGCAGCCAGACGCCGTCTGCGAGCCGCGTCTGCTCCAACACGATTGCCGAACCGGGGCGCACCGACGCCACCAGACCGCCGCCCACTTTGAAGCCTTCCGCCAGCCGCGCTTCGAGCCGCATCACCTGCTTGTCAACCGGGTCGATCCAGACGACGCCTGTCAGTTTCGAGACGAATGATTCGCCGCGATTGGCGGGTTTGAAATTGGGGCGCGGGCGAAAGTCGAAGACGATGGCGTCGCGTTCGTGAAAACGCTCGCGGCGCGGGCTGACAAACTCGCAGGCGCGCAGGAAGAGTCCGATGCCGACGTTCTCGTCCTCGCTGCTGTTTCCCGACGCGCCTTGCTTGCGCGTCCGTTCGGCGCGCTCGCGCGCTTCGCGTTCCATGCGCTTCTGGTTTTCGCGGGCGAGTTTCTCTAACGCTTCGCCCACGCGTTTTTCTTCCTTCGCCGCGCGTTCCGCCGAGAGCGGCACGCCGTCTTCGCTGATTAACTTCGCCACGCTTCCGCCGCCCGCCACCGGGTAAATCTCGCGCACAAACGTCTTCTCTTTTTTCACGACGCCCTTGTCGTCAATCTCCCGCTCCGTCTCCGTGCGCGTGAAAGTATAATCGCCGACGCGCAGGTCAACCTGCTCCTGATTGCGTGCGACGGCGCGCAGCAGTTCCGAGATGTTCAAAGAGCCGTCGCCCGGCGGCTCGAACAGCGCGTCGGCCAGCCCCGTGTTGTAGCGCACGCCCTTAAGGGTCAACGCCAGCATCTCCGCGTCGCGCGTCTTGATCTCCACCCGGTGCGGTTCAAGCAGGCCGTTCTCAGTCGCGCGATAATCTTTGTAACGGATGGTGAGTTGGCGCGAGTCGTCCGTGACTTGCAGGGGCAGCTTGCTTTTCGCGCCGAACCAGTAATTCAGGCGCGCGCCGTTGCGCCGTGAGAACTCGACGACGTATGCAGGTTCGAGGTAATTGCCGCCGTCCGAAAACTCCACCGTGCGCGCGAGCACGTCCTGTTTCTTGTAATCAACCAGACGACCGGCATCGAGCGCGGAGAGCAGCCGGGCAATGTTCGCCTCCGTGCTGGTCAGCGTCCGCAAGTCGCCGTCATCGCGTCGCAGCCAGGCGGAACGCGCGTTGGCCGCCGCGCTCGTCTCGCCGCGTTCGAGCGTGATGTCCGTGCGCGTCGAAGCCGGAAACTTCATAAACGTGCGCGCCGTGCCCCCCGCCTGCGCCACGCCCGCGCCCTGCTGCTCCACGCTCCACTCGTAGGTCGCATCGCGCACGGCGGCCTGTCGTTTCTTCCCCCCGGCGGCTTTCAAATAGTCGCCCACGATCTTCGCGGGCGAGGGCAATTTCTGCGTCCCGCGCTGTTGCGCGAACGCGCCGGGCAGGTTGTTGCCGCCGAGCAAGATCAGAACGAACGCCAGCAGCGCGGGCAGACGCCGGGCGCACACCGCTACGGCGCGGAAGTTTGTCGAATCAAAACGGACTTCTCTGGAACTACTTTTCAACATGTATTTGGGACGGGTAATTCGGGCGGGCATGGGCACGACCGTTGACCGGCTCATCTTAACTTAATTTACGTTCCCCGGCACAGCACGCAGGAAGGGCGAGCGCGTTGTGGATTCGCCGCTCGCCCTTCTTCTAGTTTCGGATGTTAGCTGCCGGAAGAACTCAGGAGGGTTGCCCCTCGGTCGTCTCCGAAGCATCGGGCGGCTGCGGCACTTCCGCGTCCATCGCCGCCGCAGACTCCTGCTCGGCCTCCGGCTCGCCCTCATGTCCCGCGCCAGCCGCGCCCCCACGGTTCTCGCCCGCCTGCCCGCCGCCCGCCGACGCTTCACGTTCCTCGCCTTGTCCTGCCATTTGACTCACTCCTTCCCGGTTCGTTGCCGCCCGCTTAAAACTCCCACGCGCCAGGCTCAAACACGACGTTCCAATTTAACGCCCGCCGCCCTTGCGCCCCGCTTGTTTACCGGCGGACTTTTTACCCGCAGAGCGTCCGCCGCCGCCACTACCTCCGGCCTTCTTGCCCGCAGACTTCTTGGCCGCGCCTTTCGCGCCCGCTTTCGCACCGGCCTTTGCGCCCGACTTGCTGGCCGCGCCCTTCTTCGCGCCCGACCACGTCGCACCCTTCGAGGCTTTCTTGGCCGCGCCCTTTTTCGCGCCGCCCGCCGACGCTCCGGCCTTTCCGCCGCCCTTCGACGCGGCCTTCACCGCGCCCTTCTTCGCAGCCCCTTTCGCGCCCGCCGATTTCTTCGTCGCGGCAACCGGCTTCTTCGCGCCCGCCGATTTCTGCGCGCCGCCGGACTTCCGCGCGCCCGCACCGCTCGCCTGCGCGCGCGCCTTGCGGCGTCTCGCGGCCTCGCGCGCGGCCTCTTTTTCCTTCTCCCGCTGGACGCGCTCGCGCACGTCTTCCATCAACTGCTGGATGCGTTCGGCCTCGGTCTGCGGCGCGCCCGTCTGTTCCGCGCCCTCGCGCTGCTGGTCGGCAAAACGGTTGCGCTCCTCCTCCGTGATCGCGCCGTGGCTCTGCGTAAATTCGTACTCGTTCAACTTCTGGCCGTCGATCTTATAGTTCGGCATGTTCTTCGTAGGGTCTTTTGCCATCTCTCTTTAACGCTCCTCCCTTCACCGTCTGAGCGCCTGCTTGACAGCGCGCGCCTCGCTTCGTATTCTTGCTTCACAAACTCGTGTGCCGCCTTAGCTCAGTTGGTAGAGCAACTGATTCGTAATCAGTAGGTCTGCGGTTCAAGTCCGCAAGGCGGCTTCATTTCTTTCAAACGGCCTACCTGTTCAGTTCAAATAAGTCAACGAACAATTCAGCGACATCGGGCGGAGCGCAATTCAGTGTTACATCTATAGTGCGCCCCGCCCGACCTTGAAACATGGTGCGCGCTCGCGGCTGTGCGTGCGCGTCGAGCGTTTAACGCCCGCCGCGCCCTTTACTGCCGGACTTCGAACCGCCCGACTTTGAGCCGCCCGATTTCGAGCCGCCGGATTTCTTCGAGCCGCCGGACTTTGAGCCAGCCGACTTCGAACCGCCTGATTTAGAGCCGCCCGACTTCGCGCTGCCTGACTTCGTGCCGCCCTTCCCGCCGCCGGACGATGCGCCCGCCGCGCCTCTGCCGCCGCTGCTGCCTGAGCCGGTCGCCGACTTGGCCGTGCGATTGATCCCCTTGCTGACAGACTTCGCCGAGCGCGATGTGGCGCGTCCCTCGCGCTCCGTCGCTTTGCCCGCGCGCTCCGTCGCCTTGCCTGCCTGCCGCGCGATGCTCCTCACCGCGCTCGACGTGGACGTGCTGCCGCTGCGCCCCGTGGACGAACGCCCGGACGAACGGCCACCGGACTTTTTGCCGCCGCCGGGACGCACGATGTCGCCGAGCGTCGGGCTGACGCTGCCCACGGTGTCGGCCAAAGTTTCGAGCAGCGAACTTCCGAGGTTCGACCCGCGCTCGGCCACTTCGCCCGCCACCTCCGTCGCCTGATTGATAACGCCTGTTCCCATGTCCGTCGCCGCGTTCGCCATGTTGTCGCTCGCGGCGTTCCCCCGGCTGTTAGATTGTTTACGTCTGCTTGGCATGATCCTCTCCTCCGTGTGTGTCGAGTTGAATGAACTTTCACGCTCGGTTCAAGGCGAAATAAACAACCTTGCGCCCCTGCCGTTTCCGATTGCACTTTGCACGTTTTTCGGTTGCTTTGAGATTTACATGATGAGTGGCGCAGCCGTCAATGAGAAAGTGTTAAATGTGGGCGAGATCGACGGCTCGCGCCCTGTTAAATTTGCGACAGGCGCGGCGCAAGTAGCGTAAGCGAACGTTTAGAGCGGTTTTCAGTTGGCTGTAAAACTCGAAGAGAGTAGATTCACAACATGAAAGCCTACTCTCCTGACCTCTGCGCCAAGATCGTGCGAGCGTACGACGAGGGCGCAGGCTCGCAACGTCAACTCGCCCGCCAGTT
>DASPJG010000823.1:0-2193 GCA_035628755.1 Pyrinomonadaceae bacterium | reverse complement strand
AACTGGCGGGCGAGTTGACGTTGCGAGCCTGCGCCCTCGTCGTACGCTCGCACGATCTTGGCGCAGAGGTCAGGAGAGTAGGCTTTCATGTTGTGAATCTACTCTCTTCGAGTTTTACAGCCAACTGAAAACCGCTCTAGGTTGAAGTTAAAGCTTCAAGTTCTCGCCACCGCAAGCGCGAAAAGTTTCGCCGCGCCGGAAGGATGGCGAGCCGCCGTCACAAGGCGTCGAAAGTTTTGAGGACGAGTTCCGTGTCGGAAAGGTCTGGAAGCAACGCATCGGGGTTGTGAGCGGCGAGCGTCGCGGGAGTGTCGAAACGCCCGGTGCAGACGGCGACCGAGCGCGCGCCGAAATGTTTGGCGCAGGCGATGTCGTTCGGCGTGTCGCCGATGACGATGAATTGCGCTGGGCGTAAAGCCAGTTTGAGATGGGCGTTGATGCGCTCGGCGGCGATGACGGGCAGGTCGCGCCGGTCGTGCGAATCGTCGCCGAATGCGCCGCGAAGTTGCTCGAAGAAATTCGAGAGGCCGACGAGGCGCAACTTCAAATGCGCGGCGGGTTCGAGGTTGCCCGTCAGGAGCGACGAGCGATAGCGCGGGTGCGTTCGCACGCGCTCCAAAATCTCACGCGCGCCGGGGAGGAGTTGAAAGAGCGGGCTGTCTGCGGTCGCCGTGGCCGCGACGCGCTCCATCTCGAACATAAACCGCGTGCGAATTTCCGCGACGCGCTCGCGGACGTGTGCGTCGGTGATGCCGTGGTCGCGCAGGGCTTCGCCCATGATCTGCAAGTCGGTCATGCCGGACACGCGCATCTCGTGAATGCGCCCCGCCGTGCCGAAGATGCTCTCCAGCACGGGCACGGTGTAGTCCCTGAACGCGCCGGGGCGAGTCGAGCGCAAAAGTGTCCCATCAATGTCCCACAGCAGCACGCGCAAATCTTCCGGCGCGTCCGTCGAGTGTTCCGCGTTCTTCATTCCCATCTCACTCGACGACGACCAGCACGTCGCCCGCATTGACCGTCGCCCCCGCCCCGGCGCGTACCTCGACGACCACGCCGCCCTTCGGCGACTTCAACTCGTTCTGCATCTTCATCGCTTCAACGACGACCAGCCCCTCGCCCGCTTCCACGCTCGCGCCCATCTCGACCAGCACACGCACCACCTTGCCCGGCATCGAAGCAGCCACCTGCGCTCGCCCGCTCGCCTCCGCCCCCGCACCGCGCGCCCCGCGCAGCCGCTTCGGGTCAACGAGCCTGACCTGAAAGACCTCGTCGCCGATCTGCACTTCGCGCGCGCCGTCCGGCGTAGCAGCGCGGTTCGCACGGCATTCGTAGACGCGCCCGTCCGCCGCGAGCAGCAAAAATTCCCCCGCCTCCGTCTCGCGCGCTTCGAGTTCGTAATGCCGCCCTTCAACCGAGGCTTCCACGCGCGTGCCCTCGCGCCGCAGGTCGAGCGCGTAGCTGTGGCCGTCAATTTCCGCTATCAGTTTCATGCTTACTTACAATCGCAGGTTCAGGATTCCAACTCGTCAAGGTTGATATTTAAGATTCGGCTTCTTCTTCAAAACAGATCGCGCGAACGATGTTGCGCGACCCGACCGGCGACGCGCCACTGGCTCGGCGGTCGGGCGGCTGGCTGTTCGCCGTTCGTGTCTGCCTGCGCCTCCCGCGCAGCGGCGAGCGCGGCAGTGATGATGGCGATGTCGCGCGTGGTGTTGGCCTCGTCGCCTGTCTCTCCGGCCTCGCCCGTTTGGGCGGCGCGGGCGGTTTCAGCAGCAGCAGCGGCGCGCCGACGGTTGAAGCGTTCGATGAAGCCGGTGTCGAGCCGCCCCTCGATAAACTCCTCGTCGCGGACGACCTCGCGGAAGAAGGGGAGCGTGGTCTTGATGCCGCCCACCGTGTATTCGGCGAGGGCGCGGCGCATACGCGCGATGGCTTCGCCGCGCGTGCGCCCCCATGCGGCGAGCTTCGAGATCATCGGGTCGTAGTAGATGGAAACTTCCGCCCCCGCGTAGACGCCGCCGTCGTCGCGCACGTTCGGCCCGGCAGGCACACGCAGGTGCGTGATGCGTCCGGGCGAGGGAAGGAAATTGTTGTCGGGGTCTTCGGCGTAGACGCGGCACTCGATGGCGTGGCCGCGCCACTCGATGTCGTCCTGCGTGAAGGAGAGCGGGTGGCCTGCGGCGACCGTGATCT
>DASPJG010000822.1:0-3561 GCA_035628755.1 Pyrinomonadaceae bacterium | reverse complement strand
CGAGGCCGGAAATCGTGCCGGTGGTCTGCGCCGACACGGACGCCGCCACGCCCAGCAACAAGACGAACATCACAAGAAACTGTCTGATTACGCTCGACATTTCTTTACTCCTTTTAGGTAAGGTTACGGAGATAGCTGTTGAAGGTTGAGTTAAATTGGCCGTCGTCGGAACGGTGACCGGATATGGTCTGCCGCCGTCATCTGGACAACCGGTGTCGCCGCTGCATGGTCAAACTTCTGCGAGGGTCGAAGTTTTTCCGGCTGGGGGATTGCGGCGTTAGTTCTTCTGTTAATCTTAGCAATCGGGCGATGAGCCCCGTGCGGGCGCGTCTAACGCGTTCTTATTAGGCAAGCTGTATGCCCGCGTGAGGTGGGCGCGCATTAGCGTGCATTATCTAACCAATTCTTGCCACTTGCCGCCCGCGTCATCCAAATTTTTGAAGACGACCCTTCAATTTTATGCAGAATGACGCCACTTTTGCGGCGCGCCGCTGAACCGTCGCCCACGCGAACCCGCAACGTAGCAGACCCTTGACGACGCAGACGACGCCCTCTCAACCGCCCATTTACGACGCGTTCGCGCCGCACTACGAACGCGCGCTGCGACCGCTCGAACGCCTCCTGCTCGCGCGCCTGCGCGCCGCCACGCTCCGCGCGTTGCACGGCGACGCCGAGGACGGCGGCGTTGATGGCGGCGATGATGGCGGCGGCGGTCGCCTTCTCGAAATCGGCGCGGGCACCGGACTCAACTTTCCATACTACCCGCGCGGCGCGCACGGCGCGGCCACCGAACCCAGCCGCGAGATGCTGCGTCTCGCGCGGGCGAAGCCGCGCCCTGCGGGCGTCCGCCTCGTGCAGAACAGCGCGGAAGCCCTGCCCTTCGCCGACGACACCTTCGACGCGGCCTTCGCCACCCTCGTCTTCTGCTCCGTCGTCTCGCCGCCGCAGGCGTTCGCGGAACTGCGCCGCGTCGTGCGCGAGGGCGGGCGCGTCGTGCTCCTCGAACACGTCCGCCCCCCCGGCCTGCTCGGCTTCGTCTTCGACGCCATTAGCCGCCTGACCGTCCGCCTCTGCGGCGACCACTTCAACCGCCGCACCGCCGAGGCTGCAAGTCGCGCCGGACTCCGCATCATCAGCGTCGAACCGCACGCCCTCGGCATCATCCAACTCATCGTCTGCGAGGTGTGACAACCGCTCTCAGTTGAAAGCACAGGCGCACGGCGAGAGCGATTTTCATCTCCGACATTTTCCTTTGCGGCTTCGTGGCTTTGTGGTTAATTTATCCCGCACATGACGACACGCGAGACGACACGCTCAAGCACCCCCTCCTCCTCCTGCGCGCACATCGGCTGTCAGGGCTGGAACTACGAAGACTGGGTCACAGGCCCCGCCTCGGACGAGAGGGTCTTCTACCCGCGCGCGACGCGCCCCGCCGCGATGCTCAGCCTCTACACGCACGCCTACGACACCGTCGAAGTTGACTCCACCTTCTACGCCGTCCCTTCCGCCGCCGCCGTGGACGGCTGGCACAAGCGCACGCCGCCGCGTTTCACCTTCGCCCTCAAGCTCCCCCAACAGATCACGCACGAGTTCGGTCTCCGCAAAGGCGCGAGCGAACTTCTCGCAGAGTTCTGCGACCACGCGCGCCTCCTGCACGACAAACTTGCCGCCGTCCTTATCCAACTCCCCCCGCAGTTTGAAGCGACGCCCGAAAACCGGCGCGCCCTCGAAACCTTTCTCCCGCGCCTGCCCCGCGACCTGCCCTTCACCATCGAGTTTCGCCACCCAAGTTGGATCACGGACGAAACGCTGGGCGTGCTCGCCTCGCACCGCGTGCCCGTCACCCTCGTCGAAGGCCAGTGGATCGCGCGCCGCATTCTCTTTCGCACCGTCGAACAGATGGACGCAGACTTCGCCTACATACGCTTCATGGGCGCACGCGACCTCACCCGCTTCGACCGCATCCAACGCCCTCAGGACGCCAATCTCCAACTCTGGCACGAAGCCATCACGCGCCTCTGCGCCCGCGTCCCGCGCGTCCTCGCCTATTTCAGCAACTACTACGAAGGCCACGCCCCCGCCTCCGCCAACAAGCTCAAACGCCTCCTCGGCCAGCCCACCATCTCACCCGCCGAACTCGAAAATCAGCCGTCGCTTTTTTGATAAGGTCACGAGCGATACGGGCGAGATCGAAAGCGCAAGCGTGCCGCGCCTTGCGGAATCGCGCGACTGTGCGGAGCGGTGTATTGCGGCTCGCGGGAAGTCCTACAGTAGTTGGCCGCCAGCGGTGCGGGTAGTCATTCACGTCCGACGCCCCGGCTGCGCTCTGCTCAAGCCTCTACCCGGCTTCGCCAAGCCTCTTCATTATTTCGGCGAACTTTTCCACGTCGGCGCGCGTGCCTTCCATGCGGCGGCGGCTTTCGAGGTAGGCAGTCCAGTTGGGCGTCTGCGTGAGGGCGCGCGTGGTGTCTTCGTCAATGACCTGCGCCATGAGCGCGACGAGGTCGCTTAAGACGGCGGTGTGTTCGAGGAGCGTTTGGATGATCGAATAGGCGAGGCGCGCTTGCGCGAAGTCCAGATCGCGCGGCGCGAGAGTGTCGTCGTCGTTGGCGGCGGGAGAGTTCGTCTCCGCTGGCGTCTGCTCGCTCACGGTGTCGTCTCCTCGTTGGGGCTTGGCTCGCCCGCGTCGGCTGCTCCGGCGTACCAACTGCCGCGCACGAAAGGCAACGCCGCGACGCGCGCGGCGAGTTCCGTTTCGCCCGCGACGATTGAGACTTGAGTGTCCGGTTGCAGGTAATCGTACTTGAGGATAGCGAGGGCGATGCGGCGCGCAAGGCGCGGTGAAAAAACGTGTGAGGTGACACGCCCGATCTCCTTGCCGTCCTCCGCCCTGACTTTCGCATCCGCGCCGGGTTCGCGTTCGTCTTCGAGGATGAGTCCGGCGAGCCGCTTGGCGACGTGGCCGCGCCAGTGTATGCGCGCGATGATCTCCTGCCCGATGTAGCAGCCTTTGGTGTAGCTGACGGCTTCGTCCTGCCCCGCTTCGAGCACGACGTTCGTGTCGGTCACGTCAACGCCATGGCGCGGCACGCCCGCCTCTACGCGCAACACTTCAAGAGCGTCAAAGCCGACCGGACGCGCGCCCGCATTCGTTAAAGCCTCCCACAAATCCGCCGCCGCGCCCGACGCGCAGATGAGGTCGTAGCCGTCTTCGCCCGTGTGCGTCGCGTGCAGGACGACGACCTGTTGGCTCTCGCGCCACCCGACGACGGACACGCTCTGCTGCTGCTGCTGCGGTTGCTGTCCGGCCTCCTGCGCGAACGCGCCGCCGAGCACGGACTGGATGATCGCCCGCGCCCGCGCGCCTTGTAGTGAAAACTGCGCCGTCTCGCCCGTCACGTCCTTGACGTGAAAATCCCCTGCGAGCGTGAAGCGTTGGAGCGTCTGGAAAACTTTTTCGTGCGTGACCGGCTCGGTGTCAATCAGAAAAGAGACTTCTTCGCCAGGACGCGCGACGCGCGCCGTCGCGTGCAGCCGTCCCTGCACGTTGGGGAAGGCGGC
>DASPJG010000821.1:0-7165 GCA_035628755.1 Pyrinomonadaceae bacterium | reverse complement strand
CAGCGCGCGGAGGCCGCGCCCGTCGTGCGCACGCGCACCGAACAGAACTCGACGGAGCAGGCCGCACGCGAGCGCGGCGCGCCGCAGACGCAGCCGCAAACTCAGCAGGGACAGGCGCAGCAGACGCAGCAACAGCAGGGACAGCAGCAGGGACAGCAACCGCCGCGCACGCAGACCGAAAGCACCGCGCAGACGAGCACGCAGGCGCGCGAGCGCGACGTGCAGCTTTTCCAGTTGCAATGGTCGGAGGATGGGAAAGGCGCGGCGTTGCTCGCGCGTTCAGCCGACAACAAAGACCGCTGGGTGCTCTTGCTCGACCCGGCGACGGGCAAAACGAGAACGCTCGCCGCGCTGCACGACGACGCATGGGCGAACGGCCCCGGCGCATTCACGCTCGGCTGGCTGGCGGACAACCGGCGCGTCTATTTCGAGTCGGAACAGGACGGCTTCGCGCACCTCTACACGGTTTCGATTGACGGCGGCCAGCCGGTGCAGTTGACGCGCGGCGCGTTTGAAGTCTCAAACGTGCGGCTCTCCGAAGACAAGACGAAATTTTATTTCACCTCAAGCGAGGTCAGTTTCGCCGAGCGACACCTCTACTCGATGCCCATCACGGGCGGCGCGCGCACGCGTCTCACCGCGCTTCCCGGCAACAACGATGCCGACATCTCGCCCGACGAGCGCATGCTCGCCATCGTCCGTTCTTACAGCAACAAGCCGCCGGAACTCTATCTCGCGGCGAGCGCGCCCATGTCGGACGCGAAGCAGGTGACGACCTCGCCCATCCCCGAGTTCTTCACGCACAACTGGATCGAGCCGCCCATCGTCGCCATCAAAGCGCGCGACGGCCAGACGGTGCAGGCGCGTCTCTACAAGCCCGCGCGGCCAAACGGCGCGGCTGTCCTGTTCGTCCACGGCGCGGGCTACTTGCAGAACGTCCACAGGTGGTGGAGCAACTATTACCGCGAGTACATGTTTCATCACCTGTTGATGGAGCGCGGCTACACCGTGCTCGACATAGACTACCGTGGCTCCGCCGGCTACGGGCGCGACTGGCGCACAGGCATCTATCGCCACATGGGCGGCAAGGATTTGACCGACCACGTTGACGCCGCGCGCTATCTCTCCGCCGAGCACAACATCGACCCGAAACGCATCGGCATCTACGGCGGCTCTTACGGCGGCTTCATCACGCTGATGGCGATGTTCACCACGCCCGACGTGTTCGCGGCGGGCGCGGCCTTGCGTCCCGTCACCGACTGGGCGCACTACAACCACCCTTACACCTCGAACATCCTCAACCTGCCGCAAACAGACCTCGAAGCCTACAAGCGCAGTTCGCCGATCTACTTTGCCGAAGGCTTGCGCGGCGCGCTCCTCATCTGCCACGGCATGGTTGACGTGAACGTCCACTTTCAAGACTCCGTGCGCCTCGCCCAACGCCTCATCGAACTCAGAAAAGAGAACTGGGAACTCGCCGTCTATCCCGTCGAAGACCACGCCTTCGAGCGCGACACGAGTTGGGCTGACGAGTACAAGCGCATCCTCAAACTCTTTACGGAAAATTTACGTTGAACCGGCGGGGAAGTCTCATGCGTTGAAGAAGAGCAGGCCGAAGAGCCATGTGGCGATCTGCGTTTCGTAGGCGTACCAGAGGCCGAAGCAGATGCTGAGCGCGCCTGCGGCGGTCTGTAAGCCGTGGTGGAGGCCGGAGAGTTTGCGCGCGCTGAGGACGAAGGGGAGGCCGACGAGGCCGGACATGAGCAGCATGCCCGCAATCGAGCCGAGGCCGAAGACTAGCAGATAGAGCAGCCCGACGAGCGGGGAAGGGATTTGCGCGAGGACGAGCAGCGTTAAGGCCGCCGACCCGGCGAGGCCATGCACCGCGCCCACGACGAGCGGCTTGATCCCGATGCGCGTGACGGCGTGCGAGTGCGGGGCGTGTGCCCCGGCGTGCGCGGTCTCCGGTTCGTGGAAATGTATGTGGGCATGTTGCAGCCCGTCGTGCTGGTGCTGGTGGAGATGCAGAGAGGCGCGGCGGGCGCGCAGTGAGCGCGTGAAAGTCGCAATCCCGAGGCCGATGATCATCAAGGCCACGCAGAACTCCAGCCCGCTCGCGACGCGCTCCGAGATCGCCACGCGCAGCACGAGCACCACCATCCCGACGATGACGAGCGAGGCCGTGTGCCCCACGCCCCACAGCCCTCCGACGAGCGCGGCGCGCCAGAGTTTGCGTTGCTCGCTCACGATGTTGGAGACGGCGACAACGTGGTCAACCTCGGTCGCATGTTTGAGACCGAAGACGAGGCCGAGGCCGAGCACGGCGAACGCGCTCATGTGTGCCAGCGAGGGCTCTGAATGCGAGAAGAGGCCGCGCACCCGCGCGAGCAGGCCGCCGCCGTCGAGCGCGCTGTAGCCCGCCGCGCCGACTGCCTGATAGCAGATGAACAGCCCCGCGCAGGTGATGACGAACGCGCTTAGGGCGAAGACGGAGGCGCGTCCCGGTCGTGTGCGAATCGTACGTTGGTACTTCATAAATTCGAGGCGGAGGCTCCGGCATCGGGTGCGGCGTCAGGGCAGCAGACGACCGAGAAGGTCTATGAGCCAGTCGAAGTCTATGGGTTTGGTGAGGTAGGCATCGCAGCCGGCGGCGAGAGCCTGTGCGCGGTATTCGGTTTCGTGATGGGCGGTGAGGGCGACGATGAGCACGTCGCGCAGCGTGTTGTCGTTGCGGATGCGGCGCGTGGCCTCGATGCCGTCAATGTGCGGCAGGCCGATGTCCATGAGGATGATATCGGGGCGTTCGCGCATGGCGGATTCGACGCCCTGCTCGCCGTCCGTGGCCTCGCAGACGCGGAAGCCGCGCTTCTCCAGTTCGATACGCATGAGGAAGCGCGTGTCCTCGAAGTCTTCCACGACGAGCACCTTGAGCGGCGCGGCCATTTCGTTACTGTGTGAAGCGTTGCGTGAAGTTTCCTGACTCACTTGCCCCTCATTGCGGGCGCGCCGTCGTCAGGTTCGACCCGTGGCGCACGCGCTGAAAAGCGATGGATGAAATTGCGCGGCTAGTTTTCAACATTTAGACGCCTCCGGTCAACACGCAAACGCCGCACGGCGAAAAAACTTGCGCCCGGACGCCTCTAGCTCTCGTGATTATCCCGCGAAGACGGCGCAACGTTCCGGCGCGGGCGCGAGACGGGGAAGCGGGACGGACTCTGGCGAAAGAAATTGCCTCTAAGTACGAAAGTTTTCGTTGACATTACGAAACGCTTCGTAGTAAGGTGTCGCCCGTCAGATTGAGGCGGGCGAAAAGGAGTCTGGAAAATGACCAAGCGAGGCGTGTCGAGGCCGACCGATGCAGAGTTGGAAATCTTAAACGTGTTGTGGCAGCGCGGGGCGTCTACGGTGAGAGACGTGCATCAGGCGATCAGCCGGACGAAGCCCGCGACCGGCTACACGACCGTCTTGAAGCTGATGCAGATCATGTCGGAGAAGGGGCTGGTGCGCCGCGACGAGAGCCAGCGCGCACACGTCTACGAGGCGCGGCTCGCGCGCGAGCAGACGCAACGCCAACTCATCGGCGACCTGCTGGAGCGCGCCTTCGACGGTTCGGCGACGAAACTCGTGATGCAGGCGCTCTCGGCGAAAAAGGCTTCGGCGGAAGAGTTGTCAACCATCCGCGAGATGCTGGACGAGTTCGAGCGAGGTGAGTCATGAGAAACGCGCACGCGCTGCTGGCGCATCCCGTCCTGCAAACGCTCGGCTGGACGCTACTCCACTTCATCTGGCAGGGCGCGCTCGTCGCGCTGCTGTACGCGGGTGTCTCGTTGTCGCTCAAGCGCGCGACGGCGAACCTGCGTTATACGGTCGCCTGCGCCTGCATGCTCCTGATGCTCGGGCTGCCCGTCGCCACCTTCTTCCATCTCGACTCGAATGCGAACGCCGCGAGCCTCAACCGGCGCGCTCCCGAAGATACGCTCGCCGAACCTTCCGGCGCGTCCGTTGCGCCCGCCACGGCAGCGAGCGCACCCGCGCGGCTCTACGCGAACTTTTTGATCATGCCCGACGAAGCGGGGGCGTCCGCGCCTTTGCAGCGTTGGGCTGAAGCCCGTTTCACGTCCGCTCTGCCGTGGCTGGCGCTGGCCTGGCTGGCGGGCGCGCTCGTGTTGACGTTGCGGCTGCTCGGCGGCTGGGTGCTGACCGAGCGTCTGAGGCGCGAACCCGCCGCCACGCTCGCGCGCGAGTGGCGGGAGACGCTGGCGCGGCTCGCGCGGCAGTTGCGTGTTTCCAGAGCCGTGCGCCTGTGCGAGTCTGCGCTCGTCGAAGTGCCGACCGTCATCGGGTGCCTGCGCCCGGTCATCCTCGTGCCCGCGTCGGCTCTGACGGGTTTGAGCGCGCCGCAACTCGAAGCCCTCCTCGCGCACGAACTGGCGCACATACGTCGCCACGATTACCTCTGCAACCTCTTGCAGAGCGTGGTCGAGACCCTGCTCTTTTATCACCCGGCGGTGTGGTGGTTGTCCGGGCGCGTGCGCGTCGAGCGCGAGCACGCTTGCGACGACCTCGCCGTCAGCGCGACGGGCGACGTGCTCGTCTACGCGCGCGCACTCACCACCCTCGAAACTTTGCGCGGCCACAAGGGCAACGCCCGCACGCTGGCCGTGGCCGCGAACGGAGGTATCCTGATGCAACGAATCCAACGCCTGATCAAAGTTCAGCCCGCGACCGGCGGGCGTTCTCCGCTGCTCGCGTGCGCGACGGTCGTGCTGGTCGTGCTGGCGGGCGTCATCGCCTGCGCGCAAACCTTCTCCTTCGCGCAAAACAGGGATGCGCGCGCGGCGTCGCGCGGCGACGTTCCGGCGAAGACGGCGAAAGCGAAACGGCGTGTCGCCGTCACGTTCGTCGCCCTGCCCGCCGTACACACCTTCTACAACCCGCGTGCGGAAAAAGACACGCGTCGCCTGCTCTCGACGCTCGCCGCCAACCAGATTCGCGCCGTCGGCTTCGTCAACGAAAACCAGCTCTACAACGAAGAGGCAGGCGGTCGTCTCGACGAGGAACGCGTGCGCCTCCTCAACCTCTGGCTCGACGCCGGGCACGAACTCGGCACGCAGACGCGCGCGCACTCGAACCTCTACCGGACGCCGCTCGCAGAGTTTCAACAGGACGTGATGCGCGGCGAGGAGATCACCGGCAAGCTGATGTCGGAGCGCGGTCTCCGCCCGCGTTATTTCAGTTATCCCTTCCTCAACACGGGGCCGACGCGCGAGACCAAAGAGGCGGCGGAGAACTTCCTCGCCGCGCGCGGCTACCGGATTCATCAGGTGACGATTGACAACATGGACTGGCTCTTCGGTCGCGTCTACGCGCAGGCTCGCCGCGTCGAAGATGAAGCGACGATGCGGCGCGTCGCAGACGAGTACGTGCCTTACATGGAGCGCATGTTCGAGTATTACGAAGAACTCTCGCGCCACACGCTCGGCTACGAACTGCCGCAAGTCCTGCTGCTCACCGCGAACGCGCTCAACGCACACAAGATGGAAGACCTCGTCGCCATGATGAAGCGGCGCGGCTACGAGTTCGTCACGCTGGAAGAGGCATTGCAGGATAAAGCCTATCAGGAGCAGCCCGCCAACTACGTCGGCCCGTGGGGCATCTCCTGGCTCGAACGCTGGGCGTTGGAAAAAGGGCAGCCGCTCGCGGGCGAACCCGGCATCTCGCCCTTCATGCGGCAGTTCGACATCAGCCGCGGCGGGACGGACTACGCCAAGCTGAAAGCCAAACAATAAACGTCGCTCAATCGTCGCTACGGCACACACACATCACACGTTCGAGCTAAGGAGTTCTGCCATGAGGGCGCGTCAATCAAAGATCACCATTCTACTGTTCATCTCATTGCTCGCCGCGCCCGCGATGTGTTTTCACCCGCGCGCGCAGGAGCAGCGTGCGCCGCGCCGTCAGGTCGCCGTCACGTTCGACGATCTGCCGTTCACGGGCGACGGGGGGAAGACGGGCATGAGCGAGATGCGCGAGTTCACGTCGAGACTTCTCGGCATGTTTGCGGCGCACAAAATTCCCGCCATCGGGTTCGTCAACGAGAGGAAACTGCAACGCGAGGGCGAGCGAGAGGCGCGCATCGCCGTCCTCAAGATGTGGACGGACGCCGGTTACGAACTCGGCAACCACACTTTCGCGCACGCCAGTTTCTACCGCACGCCGCTCCCGGCCTTTCAGCAGCAGGTGATTGACGGCGAACCCGTCACGCGCTCGCTCCTCGAAGGGCGCGGCATGAAACTTCGCTACTTCCGCCACCCCTATCTCAACACGGGGCCAGACCTCAAAACCAAAGAGGCGTTTGAGAAGTTTCTCGCCGCGCGCGGCTACCGCGTCGCGCCCGTGACGATTGACAATGCGGAGTGGATTTTCGCGCAAGCTTACGCGCAGGCCATGCAGCGCGGCGACTGTGAGACGATGCGGCGCGTCGCAGACGAGTACGTGCCTTACATGGAGCGGATGTTCGAGTTCTACGAGCGCATGTCGGTCGAACTCTTCGGGCGCGAGATCGCGCAGACGCTCCTCGTCCACGCCAACGCGCTCAACGCCGACCACTTCGAACGCATCGCCGCCATGTTGAAGCGGCGCGGCTACGAGTTCGTCACGCTCGACGAAGCCCTGAAGGATAAAGCCTACGAGCACCGCGACACCTACACGGGCGCGGTGGGCATCTCCTGGCTGCAACGCTGGGCGATCACGCGCGGCGGCAAGTTCAAGAAAGAACCCGCCCTCTCGCCCTACATGCAGCAGTTCGACCCCGCCGGGAGCGGCTCGGATTTCAAGACCGCAAAAGGGAAATGACGAAATCAGGGACGAGGGACGAAAGAACGCGCCCAACCTCTTGAGCGCGTTCTTTCATCCCTCGTCTCTTTCCGTTTAAGCTCTGCCCGCCACCTCGCCCGTCTGCGTGTTGACGCGCACGGTTTCGCCTTCTTTGATGAAGAGTGGGATGTTGACGCCGAGGCCGGTTTCGAGCTTGGCTTTTTTGCTTGCGCCCCCGGCAGCCGTGTCGCCGCGCACGCCGGGTTCGGTTTCGGTCACGACGAGTTCGACGTACTGCGGGAGTTGGAGCGAGACGGGCGCGCCGTTGTATTTGAGGATTTGCAGCGAG
>DASPJG010000820.1:0-3612 GCA_035628755.1 Pyrinomonadaceae bacterium | reverse complement strand
CGGAGCGCAGCAGCACGAGGTCTTCGATCTCGGAATAGTCGCGCTCCTGCACGCCGTACACCGCATCCGCAAAACTCGAACGACCCTCGCGCGCGACTTTGAGGCGCACGGCGAAAGGCTCGCCCGCCCCGGCGCGCGCCTCTGACTCCTGCGCGGAGAGATCGCGAAAGGGGTTGCTGCGGTGATCCGCGCCCGTGTGCGATGCGGCGCGGGCGCGTTCGACGATCTCCTGTTTGACGTTTGCGTCGGTGCGCTCGGCCTTCGGCGTGAAGTCGCGGTAAGCCTTGCCCGCTTCGATCAGGCGGAGCGCGGCGGCGCGGTGCTTGTCGGCGTTGGCCGACTGGAAGACCATCTCCTCGTCGTAGTCGAGTCCGAGCCAGTGGAGACCTTCGATGATCGAGCGCGTCGACTCGTCGGTCGAACGCTGGAGGTCTGTGTCTTCGATGCGGAGCAAAAACGCGCCGCCGATTTTGCGCGCGTAGAGCCAGTTGAAGAGGGCGGTGCGCGCCGCGCCGATGTGCAGGTAGCCTGTGGGTGATGGTGCGAAACGGACTCGAATCATAATCAAAGAGGTCAGAGGTCAGAAGTCAGAGGTCAGTAGAAGAAAGGACATAGAGCCTTTCACTGACCTCTGACCTCTGACCTCTGACCTCTCGAAAGTTATGGCGGAGATAGCAGGATTCGAACCTGCGATGGGCTTTTGACCCATAACGGTTTAGCAAACCGCCGCCTTCAGCCACTCGGCCATATCTCCACGAAGGCTCGCAAACAAGGTTGATATTCTAGCCCGCGAAGGTTGATTGTCAAGCGCGCGCCACCAGCGACGGTCGCGCGCCGCATTGAAAGTGAAAGGGCGAAAAGGGAAGGGCGGCATTCGATATGGTGAATGCCGCCCTGCTTTGACCGATGCTGCGGAGATATGACGAGACTGTCCGGTTACCTCGACAGGTTGCTGTTGTTGGTGTTGCCGGTGTTCGAGTTGGTGTTCGTGTTCCGATTGACGGGGCCGCGCGGCGTGCCGGGGTTCGGGTTGCGCCCGCGCCTGACGCCGGGGCGGTTGTCGTTCCCGTTCGTGTTCCCGTTCGTGTTGCCGTTCATGTTCCCGTTCATATTTCCATTCATGTTGCCGTTAACGTTCCCGTTCATGTTGCCATTTACGTTCCCGTTCATGTTCCCGTTGGTGTTGCCATTGGTGTTGCCATTGGTATTCATGTTCCCATTGGTGTTGCCGTTGGTGTTCATGTTCCCGTTGGCGTTGCCGTTGGTGTTGCCATTGGTGTTGCCATTCGTATTGCCGTTCGTGTTGCCGTTGGTGTTGGTGTTGCCGTTATCGCGGCAGCCGTTGCGGCAAGTGTCGAAGGCCTGACGGCACGCGGCGTCGTTGGCGTTGGCCGCGCCGCGGCATTCCTGATACTGCCGGGTGCAGGTCTGCTGACACTGCCCGCGGTCGCTCTGGACGCCCGAAGCCGTTGAGTAGAAGAATGCGCCGGTCAGCGCCAGTGAGGCGAGAGCCGCCAGCGAAAGGTAAGTAAATCTCTTCTCCACAGGTGTTTCCTCCTTGAAAGACTTGCTGACGCGCCCCCTCGGGGCGCGCTTCGCACGCAGGTGCGAAAGGTTTGAGCGAAAAGTCGGGGGGCTACTGGATTCGCCTCAATACTTATCACACTTATCCCGCGCTGTTTGTACGGGGGCGTACTGGCTCGAACTAAATGCCGACGTTTTTACCGTCCCGCCTGCGGGCGGCGCGTCCTGCACGCGCGGCGGCGCGGCGGGCGCGGGTGCTACAATTCGCGGCGCGATGGCGAAAATTAATCTTACGCGGAGGCAGTTTTTGCGTGGTCTGGCGGCGGCGGGGCTGGTCGGCGTGGCGGGCACGGCGGCCTATGCGAGCCTGTTCGAGATTCACGATTACGAACTGACGGAGACGGAGATTTTCATACGCGAGCTGCCCGCGTCGTTCGAGAACTTCCGCATCGTGCAGGTGTCGGACGTGCATCACAGCTCGCTCGTGTCGCTCGAAGAGGTGCGGCGCGTGGCCGAACTGGCGCAAGGGGCGCGCGGCGACATGGTGGTCTTGACGGGCGATTACACGACGGCGCGGCGCAGGTACATAGAGCCGTGCGCGGAAGCGTTAGGCACGCTGTCAGCCCCGGCAGGTGTGTGGGCTGTGCTCGGCAATCACGACCATTACACGGACGGGGAACTGACGCGGCGCGCGCTCGTCCGGCGCGGCATCAACGTGCTCGACAACGCGCACACGGAGATCACGCGCGGCGCGGACGCGCTGCAACTGGCGGGCATAGATGATTGGTCGTGGGGCTATGCGGACTGGGCGCGTGCCGTGGGCAAACTCGACCGTCGGCGTCCCGCCTTGCTGCTCTCGCACGAGCCGCAGGTGTTTGATCTGCCGGAGACGGCGGGCATCTCGCTCATCCTGAGCGGGCACACGCATGGCGGGCAGGTGAGTCTGCCGTTTGTCGGCGCGCCCGCGCGTTTTCTGGACGAGTTCAAATACCTGCGCGGGCGTTACGAACGCGCGGGCGTGCAGCTTTACGTCTCGCGCGGCACGGGCGTCGTCGGCCTGCCCCTGCGCCTCGGCGCGCGCCCCGAAGTCGCCGTGCTGCGCCTGCGCCGCGCGCCGGACGTAGAGACGACAGGCAAGCGGTAACTGGATTCTGCCGGGAACGGTCAAGCGAACCGGCTTCCATTTTCCGGCTACGTGTTGCACGCCGCCGCGCGTGTGCGCCGTCGTGGTGGCCGCCGTCTGCGAGTGAAGCCGAAAGGGGAAAGAGAAAAGAGATAAAGAGAAAAGGGAAAGAGAAAAGGGAAAGTGAGGCGGAAACATCCGGCCTCTCTTTCCCTTTACTTTCCCTTTTCTAGCTTCTGCCTGAACTGCCCTGTTTACTGCTCGTCGGGCGGCGTGCCGGAGCCTTCGCGTCGCTGCTTGCGGCGCATCTCGACCTCTTCGCGCCTCTGCTTGAGTTGGTCGCGCTGTTCGGGCGTGAGCATGGCGGAGAGTTCGGCGCGCATCTTCTCCGCGCTGTCGCGGAGTTCGCCGCGCAGTTGTTGCACGCGCTGTCGCTGTTCGGGCGTGAGCCTCGCGCCCTGCTGGCGCAACTCGATCAACTGGCGCATCTCCTGTCGCTGCGCTTTGAAATTCTCGGCGTAGCGCGCTTCGATCTCGCGCAGTTGGCCGCGCTGCGCGTCGGACAAGTTGAGGCGATTGAGCGCGCGCCGCCCCGACATCTCACGACCGCCCCGCTCGCCGCGCATCCTGCCCTCTCTGCCCACGCGTCCACGACGCTTGCCGCCGTCCCCTCTGTCGCCATCCTGCCGCGCGCCCGCCTCCTGCGCGAACGCAGCCATTGAGAGCAACGCCGTTAGACCCATAATTAAACTCACGCGCATGAAAATAGTCTTCATCCGTTTAACTCCTTATTTGATTCACAATTCGAGATCGGTCGCGTGCCGCGCGAAACTTCGCCCGCACGCTCGTCGGACAATTCAGGCGTCCCCGGCAAGTCGCCCGGTTCACTTACGCCCCTTTAGACGCGCGCGGCGCGCGGTTGGTCTGAATAAAGACAAAGGCCGTGGAGGGGAAACAGGGGCGAA
>DASPJG010000819.1:0-7560 GCA_035628755.1 Pyrinomonadaceae bacterium | reverse complement strand
GCAATATCCCACGCCGCCGCGTTTTCCGTCCCATTGCCCGTTTGCCTCTCACCCGTTATGGATTTCTCTGTTGCAATCATTAGCCTCAAGTCCCAAGTCTTAAGTCCCGAGTCCGAAGTGCCACAGCCTCTCTTGACCTGAGACTTGGAACTTGAGACTTGAGACCCTTAGTTATACTTCGAGCCGCGCGTGCAGGCGGTTGAGAATCGCTTCGTCCAACTGCCGCTTGATCGACTCGATTTTGATCTTCTCCACCAATTCTTCCGCGAACCCGTAAGTCAGCAGATTGCGCGCAAGGTCTGTGTGCAGCCCGCGACTGATGAGGTAGAACAACTCTTCCTCTTCAAGCTGCCCGACGGTCGCCCCGTGCGCGCATTTCACGTCGTCCGCGTAAATCTCCAACTGCGGTTTCGTGTCAACGCGCGCCTCGTTCGAGAGCAGCAAATTCTTGTTCGACTGTTGCGCGTCGGTCTGTTGCGCGTCGCGGTGAACGAACACCTTGCCGTTGAAGACGGCGCGTGATTTGCCGTCAAGGATGCCTTTGTAAAGTTGGTGGCTGGTGCAGTGCGGGCTGGCGTGATCGATCAGCGAGTGCGTGTCGGCGTGCTGTCCCGTGCCGACGAGATAAAGGCCGTCAACCCAACACTCCGCGCCTTCGTGCGCGAGTTTCACGTTGATGCCGTGGCGCGAAAGCTGCGCGCCCAACGTGATCGTCGTCAGATCGTAGACGCCGTTGCGTTCAAGTTCGGCGTTCGTCGTGGCGATGTGGAAGGCCGCTTCGCTTTCGCGCTGCACTTTGTAATGCGTGAGCCGCGCGTTCTCGCCGACGAAGACTTCGACCACCGCGCTCGTGAATGACGTGGCTTCGCCAACCGATGCGTAACTCTCGATGATGGTCGCCGCGCTTTCGCGTTCAGCAACGACGAGCACGCGCGGGAAGACGGCAGCCGGTTGCGGCGTCGGGGCGGATAGAAACAGCAGTTGGATCGGCTCTGTCGCCTGCGCGCCTTTGGGCAGGTACACGAGCGCGCCCTCGCGCATGAAAGCGGCGTTGAGCGCGTTGAAGCCGTCGGTCTTAGGGTCGCTCGGACGCGCGAGATACGAGCGCAGGACGGATTCATGCTCGCCTGCGAAGGCGTCCGCGAAATCCGCGACGACGACACCCGCCGGTAAATTTTCAATCGAAGACAACTCCGCACGGTACATCCCGTTGACGAAGACCAGACGGCTCGACGCTTCCTGTGCGAGAAACGCGCCCGCCTCGTCAATGCTCAACTCGACCCGCGCGCCGTCTGTGGACGGCGTAAACGCGCCCCGCTCGATAGCGGCAACGTTCGTATACTTCCAATCCTCAACATCCGTCGTGGGAAAGCCGACGCTCTCGAACCGCTCCATCGCCGTCTCGCGCAGGCGCAGCACCCACGCGGGCAGAGCGCGCTCGTCCCTCAACTGCATCACGTCGAACGCAGCCCGGTAGGAATTTTTCTCTGTTGTCGCTTGTACCATCATCCTCTCTGAAACTTTCTCGCCATCAACCGTTAAATTTGTTCGACCCTCACACGCTGGCGGCAGATGGCTGGCTTTCCGCCGCCTCGTCCTTGATCCAGTCGTAGCCCTTTTCTTCGAGCGCGAGCGCCAACTCTTTGCCGCCCGAGCGCACAATGCGCCCCTTGTAGAGCACGTGGACGTAATCGGGCACGATGTAGTTGAGCAGGCGTTGATAGTGCGTGACGAGTACGATGGCGTTGTCGGCGTTACGCAGTTTATTGACGCCCTCGGAGACGATGCGCAGCGCGTCAATATCGAGGCCGGAATCGGTCTCGTCAAGCACGGCGAGTTTCGGTTCGAGCACGGCCATCTGCAAAATCTCGTTGCGCTTTTTCTCGCCGCCGGAGAAGCCTTCGTTGACCGAACGCGACATCAACGCCGCATCCATCTCGACGATCTGCGCGCGCTCCTTCAGCAAGTCTTTGAACTCAAGCGGGTCGAGTTCCTCTTCGCCGAGGTGCTTTCGCTTCTCGTTATAGGCGAGCCGCAAGAATTGCGCGTTGGACACGCCCGGTATTTCCACGGGGTATTGAAAGGCGAGGAAAAAGCCGTCGCGCGCGCGCTCGTCGGGTTCGAGTTCGAGCAGGTTTTTCCCGTCGAACAAAACCTCGCCGCCCGTCACCTCGTATGACGGATGCCCCGCCAGCACTTTCGCCAGCGTAGACTTCCCAGACCCGTTTGGCCCCATGATGGCGTGCACCTCGCCGCGCTTTACCGTCAGGCTCACGCCCCGCAGAATGTCCTTGCCCTCAACCCTCGCATGTAAATCACGAATCTCTAACACTATGCTCTCCTTCGGAGAGCCGTAAATCGTGAATCGTAAATCGTAAATAGACCCAATCCGTTTTTCTTCTATTTACGATTTACGATTTACGATTCACGGCCTTAAATTTATCCAACGCTGCCCTCTAGTTTCATGCCCAGCAGGCGTTGCGCTTCGACGGCGAACTCCATCGGAAGCTCGCGGAACACGTCCTTGCAGAAACCGTTGATGATGAGCGAGACGGCGTCCTCCTGCGAGATGCCGCGCTGGCGCAGGTAGAACAACTGCTCCTCGCTGATGCGCGACGTGGTCGCCTCGTGCTCGACCTTCGCCGTGTTGTTCGACACCTCGATGTAGGGGAACGTGTTCGCGCCGCACTTGTCGCCGATCAACAGCGAGTCGCATTGCGTGTAGTTGCGCGCCCCGTCAGCCCCGGCCAGCACTTTGACGAGGCCGCGATAGCTGTTGTTCGATTTGCCCGCCGAGATGCCTTTCGAGACGATGTTCGAGCGCGTGTTCTTGCCGATGTGGATCATCTTCGTGCCCGTGTCGGCCTGCTGCGCGTGGTTGGTGAGCGCGACGGAATAAAACTCGCCGATGGAGTTGTCGCCCTGCAAGATGCAGGAAGGATATTTCCACGTAATCGCCGAGCCGGTCTCCACCTGCGTCCAGGAGATTTTCGAGTTGCGCCCGCGACACGCTCCGCGCTTCGTGACGAAATTGTAAATGCCGCCACGTCCTTCCTCGTCGCCCGCGTACCAGTTCTGCACGGTCGAATACTTGATCTCGGCGTCGTCTAAAGCGACGAGTTCCACGACCGCCGCGTGCAGTTGATTCTTGTCGAACTTCGGCGCGGTGCAGCCTTCGAGATAAGAGACGTGCGAATTCTCTTCCGCGATGATCAGGGTGCGCTCAAACTGGCCTGACTCCGAGTTGTTGATGCGGAAATAGGTAGACAACTCCATCGGGCAGCGCACGCCCTTCGGGATGAAGACGAACGAGCCATCGGTGAAGACCGCGCTGTTCAAGGCCGCGAAGTAGTTATCGTTCGTCGGCACGACCGTGCCGAGATACTTCTTGATGAGTTCCGGGTACTCGTGTACGGCCTCGGAGAACGAACAGAAGATGACGCCGTGCTTCTTGAGTTTCTCTTTGTACGTCGTCGCCACGGAGACCGAATCAAACACGGCATCAACCGCCACGCCCGCCAGTTGCTTCTGCTCGGTCAAAGGGATGCCGAGTTTCTCGAACGTCTTGATCAACTCCGGGTCGACTTCGTCCATACTCGCCTTCAAAGCCTTCTGCTTGGGCGCGCTGTAGTAGATGATGTCCTGATAATCGACCTTCGGATAGGAGATGTTCGGCCAATGCTGTGGCTCTTCCATCTTCAGCCAGTTGCGATAGGCTTTCAGGCGAAATTCGAGCATGAACTCCGGCTCGTTCTTCTTCTCCGAAATGAGACGGATCGTGTCCTCGCTCAGCCCGCGCGGGATCATGTCCGACTCGATGTCGGTCACGAACCCGTACTTATATTCTTTGTTGGTCAGTAATTCGATTGAACTCATCTTTTTCTCTTATCCAACCCTTAAACTTGAAATCTAATCCTTAACGAAGTGTCGTACTCAATCCTTCAAGCGCGCCTGTGCGTCGTCTCGCGCGACAGCGAATTTATCTGGTGCAGGGTCGTTTCGACGTTTGACTCCGTACCCACAAGCTGCGCCAGCGTGATGCTCGCCATCGCCCTCTGCACAACATCGTGCAGGCCGACGATTACCGGGCGGATGCCGCAGTTGCCCGTGTGGACGCAGGCGTCGAGGATGCCCGTGTAGCTGTTGCAGTGGCTCGCCAGCACGTCTTCGTCGAGCACCTTGATGATTTCGTCCAGGTGTATCTCCGAAGCCGCGCGCGCCAGACGATAGCCGCCTTTCGTGCCGCGAATCGAAGACACCAGCCCGGCCTTGTTCAAAATCCAGAGCAACTTGCCCGCGTTTGCAGTCGAAATGCCCTCGCGCTCCGCAATCTGCGTGAGCGTCAGATATTCGCCCTCGGCGAGCGGGGCGAGCTGCAAGAGGCAGCGCAGTCCGTATTCTTCCTGTGCGGAGACTTTCATGTAAACTGCTCCAACATCAGCAATTACCAAGTTACGAAGTGATTATACGGATACCTTACTTTTTAGTCAAGATTAGAGGGGCAACCGGATTTCCCGACGTTTGGCGCGCCGGAAGAAGATTGACCGTTGTTTTGGCTGGCGTTACAATCGCACGCGCTCGTCCGTATCGTTTGTCACTGTTAACTTGACCTCCGAAACCCCCGACAACTGCCGCCATTACCCCCATGTCAATTTTCAAGAATTTTTCCTTCGCGCCCTACCTTCTCCGCCGCTGGTACTGGGTGTTCACAATTATTTTGACGCTCGCAATCTGGGGCTTGCTCGCCCTCGCGCTCAAGCCCATCGAGGATCGCGCCGGGACTTACGCGACGCGCCCTTACGGTTACATGACCGGCATGGAAGACTCCGCGCTGGACGTGCTTTTCCAACTCCGCGACGTGCGCCAACCGCAACTGCGCGAACGCGGGCGCAACGAGCCGATCACGATCATCGAGGTTGACGAGGATTCGATTAAGGAGTCGAACGTGCGGCTGCAAAAGTGGCCGCGCAGTTGGTACGCGCGTTTGATCGACCGCGCCAGCGAGGGCGGCGCGAACACCGTCGGCCTCGACCTTTATTTGAGCGAAGAGGGCGGCATCACGGCGGAGGACAAGGCGGCGGATCAGAAGATGGTGGAGTCGCTGGCAAATGCCGGAAACGTCGTGCTCGCGCAGAAACTCGAAGCCGGTGGCTCGGAGTCAATCATCCCGCTGCCGATGTTCGCCGAGAACGCCTATCTCATCGGCTTCGTAGACCTCCCGCACGAAAGCGACCGCTTCGTGCGCATCGGCCAGCTCTCAAGGGTCGTGCGGAAGGCCGACGGCACTTTCGACGAGCAGTTCAGTTTCGCCACGCAGATCGCGCGCGGCTTCACCGAACAGCCGCTCGAAGTCCCGCCCGGTCAGAACCAGGTGACGCTCGGCGAACGCACGCTGCCTTTACGCAACGACCTCAACTTGCAGGTTGATTTTCGTGGCCGCTCGCCCGCCTTCACGCGCGTCTCGGCCAGAGACATTTTGTGCGAGGACTTTAAACGCGATTCCGCCCCGAACCTGAATTGCGCGGATCGCCCGAAACCCGCCGACGAACTCTTCCGCGACCGCATCGTGCTCATCGGCGCGACCAACAACGACGCGCCCGATCTCTTCACCACTCCCTACTACCTGCCCAAGCAGGTGGTGCGCCCGCTCCTGCAAATGTTCGACAAGAACCTACCGACGCTGCCGAAGCTGATGCCGGGCATCGAAGTCCATGCCAACATTCTGGCGACCATACTCAACGGCAAATACCTTGTGCGCCCGACGTACCGGCAGCAGTTGCTGATGCTGCTCCTGCCGCTCGCGCTGGTGGCGGGCGCGGTCTTCTGGTTGCGCGCGCTGTGGGGATTTCTGGCGACGGTGCTGGTCGCGGCAGCGACGCTCGCGGTCTGTTCATGGGCGTTCAACGTCCACGGCTACATTCTCCCGTTGGCGAGCGCGGAACTCGGCATCCTCGGCATGCTCGCGCCTTCCGGTTTCCTGCTGCGTTACGCGCACGAGCGGGCTGTGCGCGACGCGACGGAGGCCGAACGCGCGGCCATCATGGACATCTTCTCGAAGTGCGTGTCGCCCGAAGTGGCCGACACGCTCTGGCAACAGCGCGGCGACCTGTCCATCGCCGGCGAGCGGCGCATCGTCACGCTCATCTTCACGGACATACGCGGTTTCACCACTCTCTCCGAGTCGGTCGACTCCGCCGTGGTCGTCGAATGGTTGAACGAGTATTTCAGCCGGATGCACCGCATCGTCACTTCCTACGGCGGCCACATCAACAAGTTCATCGGCGACGGTTTGATGATCGTCTTCGGCGCGCCCATTGATCGCGGGCAGAAATTGGAGGCGCGCGCGGCGGTCGCGTGTGGCTTGGAGATGCTGGCCGAGGTCGAGCGTATGAATGTGGAATGGAAGACCAAAGATCGCCCGCAGATCGCTATCGGCGTCGGCGTCCACACGGGCGAGGCGACGTGCGGCGTGGTGGGCGCGGAAGGCCGCCTCGAATACACGATCATCGGCGACACCGTGAACCTCTCGGCGCGACTCGAATCAACGACGAAAGAGAAAGGCGTGCCGATCCTGATCAGCGACTCGACCGCCGCGCTGCTGGGAATTGATTACGAGACGCAGCCGCTCGGCGACGTGAAAGTCAAAGGCAAGAATCAGAGCACCGAGGTCTTCACCGTCAAGAAAAACACGCGAAAGCCGACGCCCGTCACGACCACGGCAGCCAAGCCGCAGGCGACCGTCTGAGCGGTAAAACGGGTCGCCGGGGGGAAAGTTTTTTCTCGCGGAGAATCTAAGGTTAAAAACGCGCCGGACGCCGGGATTGAGATTATGACCCCGGCGTCCGGCGCGTTTTATTTGCGATATTTGCGTCGAAGGTTTCCGTTGCCGTCAATCCGCTTCACTTCCGCCATTCGTCAATTAGAGATGCGACCAGCCCCGTCCAGCCCGTCTGGTGCGATGCGCCGAGTCCCATGCCGGTGTCGCCGTGGAAGTATTCGTAGAAGAGGATGAGGTCGCGCCAGTGCGGGTCGTCCTGAAACTTCCCGTACCAGCCGTGTGCGGCGCGCCGGTTCTGCCCGTCGCGCGTGAACAGGTTGATGAGGCGGTCGGCGAAGCCCCGCGCCATGTCGTTGAGCGTGGCGTTCGGCTCGCCCGCGACCGGGCTTTCGATCTCAAACTGCGCTCCGTAAGCCTTGCCTACCTTGCGCAGCGACTCGATCATCATGAAAGAGGTGGGAAACCAGACGGGGCCGCGCCAGTTGGAATTGCCGCCCTTCAACATCTCGATTGACTCGGCTGGTTCGTAACCCACACGGCTGCCGCCGAAGTCGAACGGGTGCTGCTCGTGATACTTCGACAGGCTACGCAGCCCGTAGTCGGAACGAAACTCTTCCGGGTCCCAGATGCGTTCCAGCAGGTGTCGCATCTGTTCCTGATTAACGATGGCGAGGACGTACACGCGCTGATTGTCGTGCTCGATCACCTGCACGCAACTCTGCACGATGTCCTGCCGGTTCTCGATGAACCAGAGCATCTCGCGGTGAAACTGCGTGAACGGT
>DASPJG010000818.1:0-9914 GCA_035628755.1 Pyrinomonadaceae bacterium | reverse complement strand
CGGACTTGAGCGTGCGCTTGTCTTACGCGCTCTCAGCCGACTCCGCCGCGCGCTCGACGGCCTTCAACACCTGCCTGCGGTAGCGATGCGTCAGCGGACGCCGACGCCCGATGCCGATGGCGTTGCGCGAGATGATCAGCGTGGGCGGAAGCTGCCGCCGCTTGAATTCGTTGGCCGGAGCTTCGACGCGGTTGAGCACGTCGAAGACGAGTTGCTGGTCGTGCCCCGCCGAGATGATCTCTTCGGGCGTGGCCTTGCGTTCGAAGTAGAGTTTGAGAATGGGGTCGAGTTTGTCGTAGGGCGGAAGTGATTGATCGTCAAACTGGCCGGGGGCGAGTTCGGCGGAGGGGCGTTTTTCGATGATGGCCGTGGGGATGATCTCGCGCTCGCGGTTGACGTAGCGCGAGAGTTCCCACACCTCCGTCTTGAGCACGTCGCCGAGGACGGCGAGGCCGCCGTTCGTGTCGCCGTAGAGCGTGCAGTAGCCGAGGGCGAGTTCCGATTTGTTGCCGGTTGAAAGAAGCAGGCGGCCTTCGGCATTCGAGATCGCCATCAGGATGTTGCCGCGCAGGCGCGACTGCGTGTTTTGCCGCGCGATCTCTTCCAAGCCCGTGCCGGGGTTCTCCAGTTTCAATTCTTTGACGAGCACTTCGTAGGCCGCGCTGATCGGGTGTTCGATGGTGGGCATCCCCAGATTTTTGCCGAGCGCGACGGAATCGTCCACGCTGCCGCGCGACGAAAAAGGCGAGGGCATCATCACCGACAGAACGTTCTCCGCGCCCAACGCCTCGCACGCCAGCGCGGCGACGAGCGACGAGTCGATGCCGCCGGAGAGGCCGAGCACGGCGCGCTCGAAACGGTTCTTGCGCGCGTAGTCGCGCACGCCGAGAACGAGCGCGTCGTGGATGGTTTGAATGTCGTCGCCGGGCAGGCAGGCGGTGTCGCACTCGTCACAGTCCAGATCAACCGAGCCGTAAAACTCCTTGAAGGGCGGAGCTTGCAAGATGACCTGCCCTCGCCCGTCCGTGACGATTGATGCGCCGTCGAAGATCACGCCGTCGTTTGCGCCGACGAGGTTGACGAAGACGATGGGCACGCCAGCCACCTTCGAGCGGTGTGAGACCATCGAGCAGCGTTGCCCCATCTTGCTCTTGTTGAAGGGCGAAGCGTTGATCGAGACGATCACCTGCGCGCCCATCGCGATCAGTTCGTCGGTCGGGTCGTTGGTGTAGAGCCGCTCATGCCAGTAGGTCTTGTCGTTCCACATGTCCTCACAGACGGCGACGCCGACGCGTATGCCATTGATGTCGAACAGCCTGCGACCCCGCGCCGGCTCGAAATAGCGCGGGTCGTCGAACACGTCGTATTCGGGAAGCAGGGTCTTGTCTGCGTAGCCGATGAGTTTGCCATCGCAGATGACGGCTGCGGAGTTGTAGAGTTTGCGCCCGAGTTCCAGTCCCGTCGGGCGCACCGTGCCGACGATAACGGTCAGCCCCTCGCTCGCCGCGACGATGCGGTCGAGCGGCTCGGTCGCGTGCGCAACCACGTCGCGATCCATGAACCAGTCGAAAGACATGTAGCCTTGCACGGCGACTTCCGGCAGCACCACCATGTCACTGCCGTCCTGCCGCGCCTGTTCGATGGCGCGCAAAACCTGCGCGACGTTGCCCTCGTAATCGCCGTTGGTCGTGTTGATCTGCCCGATAGTGACGCGCATGATTTTGCTCCTCTGTGTTCATCTGAAAACGCCCCCGCATTCTAAATCGAAGCATGGGCGAAACAAAAAGCCTTTTCTCGAAGCGAGCGGCACGACGCCCGCGCCGGTTCGCGCGGCTCCTACGTACTTTCGGCCTTCTTCTTCCGCCGCCGCGCGGCGCGCCCGTGGCCGCCGCCGCCCGGCGTTTCGATGCGCACGCGTTCGCCCGCCTTCAACTCCCAAGAGCCTTTCGCGTCGATGCGCCGGGCGCGTGCGCGTCCATCATCTCCGACGCGCACCAAAGCATCGCGCCCCGTGCGTCCATCTTCACCGCCCGCGAGACCGTAAGGCGCGCGGCGGCGACGGTCTGCGAGCAGAGACATGCGCGCGTCAACCAACGTCTCGATCTCGCGCACGACGCCATCGCCCCCGCGCCGCGCGCCACGCCCGCCGGAATTCGCGCGAATCGCATACTCGCGCACGCGCAGCGGGTAAGCATATTCGAGAGCCTCAACGGGCGTGTTGAGGCTGTTCGTCATGTGCGTGTGAACCGCGCTCATGCCGTCGCGCGCGGCGCGCCCGCCCATCCCGCCCGCCACCGTCTCGTAGTAGGCGAACTCGCGCCCGTTGCGCACGTCAATGCCGCCGATGGTCAGGTTGTTCATCGTGCCCTGACTCGCCGCCGGAATCCGCCCGGGCAACGCACGCGACAACGCTTTGAACAACACGTCAACGATGCGCTGCGACGTTTCCACGTTACCGCCTGCGACGGGCGCGGGCGCGAGCGCGTTCACGATTGACCCGCGCGGCGCGACGACTTCAATCGGCTCCATCAGCCCCGCGCTCGCGGGGACTTCTCCCCCGCCGAGCAGGCAGCGAAAGACGTATGCGACCGCCGACACAGAGATCGCCTCGACCGCATTGACCGGCCCTGCGACCTGCGCCGCGCTGCCCTCGAAATCAACACGCGCCCGCGCGCCCTCGATTTCGACGCGCACGCGCAGGATGCACGGCTCGTCGCCCACGCCGTCATCATCGAGCGCGTCTTCAGCCTCATAAACTCCATCGGGAATTTCTCTGATCGCGGCGCGCATCAACCTTGCAGAGTAGTTGACGAGGTGCGCCGCGTAGCTCGCGGCTTCACGCGCCCCGGCGCGCGCGACGATCTCCAGCAGACGGGTCGCGCCCGTTTTGAGCGATCCGGTTTGCGCCGCGAAATCCGCGCGCCGCTCGTCTGCCCCGCGCACGTTCGCCAGCAACAGGCGCATCACGTCTTCGTTCACACGACCGCCCCGCAACAGGTGAATTGGCGGGATGCGCAAGCCCTCGCCGTACACGTCCGTCGCCATCCCCATCGAACCCGGCGAACCGCCGCCGATGTCCGCGTGATGCGCGCGGTTGGCGACATAGAACAGAGGGGAAGGGCGCAAGCGGAAAGGTGCAACGTTAAGCCCTGAATCGCCCGCGCCTCCCTGACCTGAACCGCCCGCGCGGCCTTTGCCCGTCGCGCCGTTCGCCGCGCGGCCTCGCGTGCCTGCCGCTGCTTCGCCCTTCCCTTTCTCCACGGCGGCGAAGACGCCCGCGACGAGCGTTATGTCCGGCAGGTGCGTGCCGCCCGCGAACGGGTCGTTGAGCGCGATCACGTCGCCCGGTTCGACCTGTGTTTCACGCAGCGCGGCGGCGACGGCCAGCGGCATGCTGCCCAGATGCACCGGCATGTGATCGCCCTGCGCGATGACGCGCCCCGCCGCATCGAAGACGGCGCACGAGTAGTCGCGCCGCTCCTTGATGTTCGGCGAGTGCGCCGTGCGCCGGAGCGTGATGCCCATCTCCTCCGCGACCGAGGTGTAGAGCGCGCGGTAAATTTCCAGCGTGACAGGGTCGAAGTTGGACTGGCGTTTCATAGTTCGATGATCAGGTTGCCGTGCGCGTCAATGCGCGAGCGCGCGCCCGCCGGTATGAGCGTCGTCGAGGAATACTCTGTGACGATGCAGGGCGTTTTGAGCCGCGCGCCCGCACGCAGGTCTTCGCGCGCGTAGATGCCGACGCGCTCCGGTTTGACGGTGAGATAAACCGGCGCGCTCGCGTGCGGCGCGACCGTAGAACCATCTGCGCTACGTGCGACGCGTTCGCGCTTCAGTTTTTCTACCAGCCCGCGCGAGCGCAGGCGCGCACTGACGATCTCGACCGCGCTCTCCGCCTGCGCGTAGCCGTAACGCGCGAGGTGTGCGCGATGAAACGCGGCGGCGACCGGCTGCCCCGGCTTCCAGGCGATCTCCAACTCGAACGACTGTCCCTTGTAACGCGCGGCCACGCTCGGCTCGTGTCGCTGCTCGCGCCGTTCGTCTGTAAAACCTTCGCGCCTGAGCGCGGCGCGGGCGGCGCGTTCCATTTCTCGAAACGCGCGTTCGAGTTCGCGCGTTTGCGCGCGGGATGCGTCGAGCATCACGGTGCGGCTCGCATCCATGATGACATCCGAGGCGAGCGCGCCGAGGGCTGAGAGCGCGCCCGGCCTGAGCGGCACGATAACGCGCGGGATACGCAAACTCGCGGCCAACGCGACGGCGTGCAGGCCGCCCGCGCCGCCAAACGAGACGAGCGCGAACGCGCGCGAATCGAACCCGCGCTCAACCGAGACGACGCGCAGAGCGCGCTCCATCCCTGCATTCACCACCCGCACCACACCGAGCGCGGCCTCGTGCGCCGTCGTCCGTCTCCCGCTCGCCGCGCTCATCCGGCGGGCGAGTTGGGCGAGCGCGTCGTGTGCGCGCGCGGCGTCCAACTTGAAATCGCCGCCGAGCAGCCCCGCGCCGCCAAAGCGACCGAGCACGAGGTTGGCGTCGGTCACGGTCGGGAGCGTGCCGCGCCCGTAGGCCGCCGGGCCGGGACTCGCGCCCGCCGACTCAGGCCCCACGCGCAGGCTGCCGCCCGCGTCCACGCGCGCAATCGAACCGCCGCCCGCGCCGACCGTGTGGATGTCCAGCACGGGAACGGCGACGGGCAGCGCGGCCACGGTCGCCTCGTTCGTCGTCAGCATCCGGCCACCGGGGCAGAGCGACACGTCGGTCGAAGTGCCGCCCATGTCGAAAGTGATGATGTCGGGAGACCCTGCGGCGCGCGCCGCACGAAGCGCGCCCACCACGCCGCCCGCCGGGCCTGACAGTATGGTTCGTACCGGCTCGCGCGCCGCTGCCGCCGCCGAGATGCTCCCACCCGAAGATTGCATCACGCGCAAACGCGGCGCGTGCAGCTTCTTCAAATACGCGCCCATCAACGGTTGCAGGTATGCGTTGATGGCGACGGTGGAGGTGCGTTCAAACTCTCTATACTCCGGCAGGATTTCGTGCGACACGGAGAGCGGCACGCCCAGACTTTCAAGCGCGCCCGCAATCAACTGCTCATGTTCGGGACGCACGAAAGAGAACAGCAGGCAGATCGCCACCGACTCGACGCGCGCGCGCCGCAAACGGTTCGCTAATTCGCCGAGCGCGCCCGCGTCCAACGCTTCGAGCACCTCGCCCGTCGCCGCGACGCGTTCGGCGACGCCGAAGCGCAAGCTGCGCGGGATGATCGCTTCCGTTTGTTCGGCGTCCAGATCGTAGAGCGCGGGTCGCGCCTGCCTGCCGATGGCGAGCACGTCCTCGAACCCTGCGGTCGTGACGAGCGCGGCGCGCGCTCCGCGTCGCTGCAAGAGCGCGTTCGTGCCGACCGTCGTGCCGTGGACGATCTCCAACTCGCCCGCGCTCCGGTTCGCTTCGCCCGCGATGCGCCGCAAGCCTTCCGCGATGGCGCGCGCGGGATCGTCGGGCGTGGAGGCGAGTTTGAAGATGCTCAAACGCCCGTCGTGCGCCGCGTAGACGAAATCCGTGAACGTCCCGCCCGTGTCCACGCCGACGCGCACGCGGCGCGAGTTTCCCGGTGTTGATTTAGCAGAAGGCACGTGTGATTTTAACGTGAGGGGAATTTAACGGCGGCGCGCTTTCGCGGCGCGTCGTCTTAATTTTTATAGTTGCGTTTCTCTCAATCACTTTCCGGCGTCGCCCAACTGCCGCTCAGGTGCGAGCGGCGTGCGGCATCGAGCACGAGTTGGGTGCGGTGGCCATCGGTGAACGTGGCCGCGTCCTCGACCGTCTTGCGCCCTTCGCCGAGGGCGCGGACGATCTCCTGCGCGAGGCGTGTGAAGCCGCGCGACCAGCCGTTGTCGTGCATGCCGGGGGCAAGTTCGCCTTGCGCGACATCAATCGGACTCCACGCGCCCTCGCCCAACCCCGCGCGCCACAGCGCGCCGTCGCTTTCAATTCTCAACGCGCCGCGCTCGCCGAAAATGTCCAGACGGTGCAAAGGCTCTCCCGCTTCGACGAAAGACATGGAGACGCCCGCCGTCGCTCCCGCCTCTGCTGCGAGCAAGTCGCCGCCGGAGAAATTGAGGATCAGGTTTGCCGCCTCGTCCGAAGTTACGGGACGCATCTCGCCGCTCAAGGCATCGGGGCGCGTTGGCGTGTGCGTCGAGAGTTGGCAGAAGACGCGCGCGACCTGCGAGCCTTCGAACAGCCAGTGGAAGCCGTCAACGACGTGAGAGCCGATTGCGCCGAGCGCGCCGCCGCCCATCTGCGCGTCCGACCACCAATCCCACGCGCGCCCCGGGAGAGCGCGCGAATCTGCGCGAAAGGTCAGGGACGCGTGGCGGACGCGGCCAATCTCGCCCCCCCGCAGCAACTCGCGCGCACGCCGCCGTCCTTCGAGGAAACGGAGTTCGTGGTCAATGAGCGCGAGCACGCCCGCCGACTCCGCCGCACGCCGCATCTCTTTCGTCTCCGACGCGTTCATCGCCATCGGCTTCTCGCAGAGCACGGCCTTGCCGCGCGCAAGCGCGTGGAGCGTCATCTCAAGGTGCGTGGAGGGGGGCGTCACGATGCTGACGAGATCGACGTCTGCGTGTTCGACGACTTCGCGCCAGTCCTGCCCGACGAACGGAATCTCGAACTCGCGCGCGACCGCTTCGGCGCGTTCGCGGCGCGCGCTCGCAATCGCCACGACCCGCGCGCCCGCTGCCGCGCGAAAGCCCGGTATCTGCGTCGAGCGTGCAAAGCCTGATCCGATAATGCCGATGCCGATAGAGTTTCTCTTAGTCAACACCTGTCTCCCGCGTGGAAATTTATTTTTGCAGTGGACTCTAAACTTGGGGACGGGCGGCGGTCAATAAAAAACGGAGAGGCCGGACGCTTATCGCCCGGCCTCCCCATTCCAAACATAGCTAATGCCCTCTGTAGGATTCGAACCTACAACCAACGGATTATGAGTCCGCTGCTCTAACCGTTGAGCTAAGAGGGCGTAAATCTCTGGAAGCGCGGCGGCGATTATAGGGTCGCCTGTCGAAGGCCGCAAGCGGGCGTTCTTTTAAGACGCCCGGAGCGGTTGTCAACACTGCGCAGGGAAAAGATAAATGTAACGTGAGTTCGATATAAGCGAGGCGGAGCTTACCGCCGCGAGCCGCGCCGGGCGGCGGCGTTTACATCGAACTCACGTCAGTTTTTAACTTTCGCTTTTACCGTATTCAGGAGCGGCCATGAGATTCTCGATCTGGCGGAGGTGGCGTTCCTCGTGGAGACCGATGAAGGCGAGCCACTGTGCCGGGTTGAATTCCCCGAAGTAGGGGTGCGGGTAGGTGCGGGACGTGCCGAGGTTGGCGGCTTCGAGGCGCGGGCGCAGGTCTTCGATGGCGGCGCGCGTGCGCCGCAGGTTGGCGAGCGCCTCGGCGAGCGGAACGCTGTCGCTTGGTCGTATCTGTTCGGGCGCGGTCAATTTTTCATCCTTTATCTGTTCGGCGAAAGCGTCGAGCGAGAAAGGCTGGAAGCTGCTCGCGGGGGCGGGCTGCTCGTCGTCGCTCGCGGTCGTCGTAGCCGCAGCGGCTGCTCCCTCACTCTTTTTGAGCAACATGCCGATCAGTTGAACCATCTGGTGCTCGGTCTTCGAGAGATGATCCACGATCTCCGCGATTGACCACGCGCCGACGGCGGGGCGAAAAGTTTGTTGCGCTTCGTTCAAGTTCTCGACGCGCGCGGCGAGTTGACGGCGCACCGTATCGTTGGCGGCGTAAATGTCAGCGATGCTTTGGTAGATCAAGGGGGTGTTGACTCCTTTAGGTTAAAGCCGGCTGCGCCGTGCAGACCTTCAACTGAGCACGACGGCTTGCGGGCTGAGATGGAGGACGTGCCAACGCAGGTAGCCGCGCGTCGGCTCAGGGCTGTTTTGATAGTAGCGCACGAACCCGGTGCGAACGAGCAGCGTCTCCGGCTGCAACCATTCGAGGCGGACAATCGGGTTGAAAGAGATGGGCGTGCTGCTGTTGGAAGCGGCAGACGCGGACGTATCGCCGGGCTGTCCGGCTTTGCCGTCGGCGGCGGTCGCCGTCGCGCGTTTCAAACGCGTCGCGTCGTAAGCGGCGGAGGCGTTGAGCAAGGGATCGCGCAAGGGCAGGCGCGCGCCCGTCGGCGGGTTACCTACAGCGTCGTAGATCGCCACGTCGGTCTCGAACGCGGTTGCGACCTTTGCCGAATCGGGCGACCAGACGGGCGGCGCGTCCATCAGTTGATCGTCGAGGAGACGCTCGCGCCCGTCGGCGCGTTCGATGATGCGCGGGCGACCGGCAAACTCCCTCCCCTCGTTCATGCGCGCGTCGAGTTCGTCCTGACGGCAGGCGAGCGAGGCGAGCGCGCGGCTGTCGGGCGACCAGACGAGGTTCAGGTAAATGAGACCTTCGCGCGTGGTGAGCGGGCGCAGGTTGTCGCCGTTGCGGTCGGCGAGGTAAATCTGATCGGTTTTGAAGACCGGGACGGGCGGGATGAGCGGCGCGACCGTCGGCGTCGGCACGGGCGACGCGTTCGGGTCTAAGACGGGCGGCGCGACGGGCAGTTCGTCCGGCGGCGTCGGGCTGGGCGTCGCGTTCGGACGCTCGCGACCGATGAACGCGATCCATTGTGCGTCGGGCGACCAGGAGACGGCGGCAAGCGTGATGCCTTCCAAGTTTTGCGGCAGGATGTTGCGCACGAACATGCCGTCCGCGCCGTAGAGGTCTATGCGAAAAGTGTTGTCGGCGGGCTGGCCGCCGCCGGGGTCGTAGAGCGCGAGGGCGCGCTGGCCGTCCGGCGACACGACGGTGCGGAGCAAAGCCTCGTTCGTGCGGTTGGTCTCGAAATGCGTCTTGACGGTTGCGAGCAGTTCTTCGGGCGTGTCCGTCTTCAGGTTTTCCGGCAGCACTTCTTCGCTGATGTCGGTCTCCAGACGAAAGGCGAGCCGCGCGGCGGGCACGTCGCGCAGGGCGCGCGGGCGCACCGCGCTGATGCCTAACTTCTCGCCGACCGATCTGCACCCCGCCGCGCCGAACACGACCAGAAAGAGCGCGCACACAACAAACGCACCCGCACGCGGCTTCAACCCGCCCCGCGCCCCGGCGGGCGAAGACAAACGCCCGTAATTTCCCTGCTTGATTTTTTCGCTCATCTTAAACGGGAAATGATAGGAAGCCGCGCGTGGCTCTGTCAACGTGCGGCTTCGTTCAACGGCGAGGGGTGCGCGGAGAGATCGGGTGCGCGGCGCGTCGTTGCGTGCGGCGCGGCGCGGGCGCGGCGGGCGCGTCCGGTTCGGAGGGGTCGCCCGTGAGTTCGCGCGCGAGCGCGGGGTTGAGCGCGAGCAGGGCGCGCATCGTCGTGCGCGGCGAGAGGTGCGCGTGATCCGTGTGATCGTATTCGACGCAGTTGTGCGCGAGGGCGCGCGCCGTGCGCCGCGCCAGCGTCTCGACGCCCGGCGTGCGCGCGATGTAAGCGCGCACGGCGAGCGCGCCAACCAGATCGCACGTCAGTTCTTCGCCGCGCCGCACGCCGATCCGCAGCGACGCCGCGCTCCCCGCACGCTGCGCCACGCCGCGAAACAGCGCGTTCAAACTTCCATTCGCCCCGTCGGCCACATGCGTCAACTCGTGTGCGAGCACGCCGAGCATGCCTTCGTCCGAGCGCAGCCCGGCGAGGAAGATCGTGCCGAAGCGAATCGAGCGCGGCTCTTTATAAAGCACGGAGGCGTTGTCGCGCAGTTCCATGTCCGGCTTGATCACGTTCACACGCGAGAGCCGCGCAAATGCCGCGCGCACGGCAGGCGTCTCCCTGATGCCGTACTCGCGCAGGAGTTTCCTCAGAGACTCGGCTGCCAGAAGTTTTGCGACCGG
>DASPJG010000817.1:0-4348 GCA_035628755.1 Pyrinomonadaceae bacterium | reverse complement strand
ATAGCGATGGGGATCAAATTGGCGAACAACTCAAGCCACGGGCGGCGCAGGCGGAAGACGACCGTGCGCTGGTCTGTCGCTTCGACCGAGGTGACGAGCGGCTGCTTGTTCGCGCCCGTGCCTTCAAAGAAGGGCACGGCCTTCGGCGAATCGGAGGCGAGAAATTTATCGAAAGTGTATTTCACGTCTGCCGAGGTCAGCGGCTTGCCGTCGTGGAATTTCACGTTGTCTTGCAGGGTGAACGTGACGGAGAGGCCGTCGGGCGCGGTCTCCACGTTCGACGCCAACTCGCCGACGTAATCGAACTGTTCGTTCTTGCGCATCAACTGGTTGAACATCAACTGGCGATAACGCTCGCTCGCCGCGTCCGTCCCGCGCAAGGGGTCGAGCGTCTTCGGGCTGGCTTCGAGCACCATCACAAAGGCGTCGCCGCCCGCGCGGCGGCAAGACAGGCCGGACAACGACAGGCCGAGCAGCGCGACCAACAGCAGGCACAGCTTGAAGGGAAAATTATAAGTAGTACGCATCGCTTGCCGCCCCCCGCCTCCTGAATCCCGGTTTTGCATCAAAGTTTGCCTCCATAGCTGTAATTGAGTTTGCGGTTGAGCGCGGCCACCTCGCCGGATATTGCTTCGAAGCGTGCGGCGTCGAAGGGGCGCGGTGGTTGGATGAGAGTTTTGAAGTGCGCGATGCGTGCGAGCGAGGCGTTGATGCGTTCTTCGCTGAGGACGCCTTCGCGGGCGGCAGCGAGCAGCGAGTCGAAGCCGCGCCGGATCAAATCGGGGCGCGCGCAGATGAGCAGCATGTCCTCGCCCGCTTCGATGGCGAGGCGCACGGTCTCTTCGATCTGGTAGTGGCGCGCAATCGCGCCCATCTCCAGATCGTCCGTCACGACCAGACCCGCGTAGCCGAGTTCTTCGCGCAGCAGTTTGGTGACGATCTGCGGGTTGATCGAAGCGGGGACGAGCCGCCCGCCCGCCGTGCCGGTTCTCAGATCAACTTTCGGGAAACCGCCGTGGCTGACCATGACGGCGTGAACCATGTTGTCCTCGCGTTGGAACAGTTCGATGTAGGGCGCGAGGTCTTGCGCGATGAGTTGGTCTTGCGAGAGGTTGATGATCGGCATCTCTTCGTGCGAATCAACCTCGCCCGCGCCGATGCCGGGAAAGTGTTTGGCGCAGCCGAGGCAGCCCTCGCCTTGCAGCCCGCGCAGGTAGACCATCGTGTAGCCGAGCACCTCGCCGGGCGAGCGGCCATAGGAGCGCGAGTAGAGGCCGTTGGAGAGCAGGTCGCGGTCGTCGGTCATGATCGAGAGAACGGGCGCGAAGTTCATGTTGAAGCCGAGCAGGCGGAGGGCTTCGCCGGTCAGGCGTCCGAGCGTGCGCGCGGCGGCAAGGTCGCCGTGCTGGCGGATGGTGCGCGCGGCGGGCATCGGCGTGCAGATTTTCCGCAGGCGATCAACCAGCCCGCCCTCCTGATCGATGCCGAGCAGCGGTTCGACGCGCAACTCCTCGCGCACCGAGTTGAGCAGGCCGCGCAATTGTTCCGCAGAGGCGACATTGCGGCCAAAAATGATGACGCCGCCCGGCTGCACGTCCGACACCAGCGCGCGCGCCTCGGCGTCGAACTCCGTCCCCGGTAAGCCGATGTAGAGCAGTTGGCCGATCTTTTGTTCGAGCGTGAGTGAATTGAAATTGTCAGTCATCGGGTTTCAAATGGCGAAAGAGTGCTGTTTGTGTTGGAAAAATAAACCGGGCGCGCAAAAGAGGAATGACCGGTGGGGGCAGGAGGCGCGGGGCTGTCGAGACGGCGCGAGGGGGGCGCAGGCAAGGCGACCGAGCGCGGAGAACAAACTGGCGTGGTAGCTGCTCAAACGATTCGCGTGCGTATATTTTTCAGGAGAGTACGGATTTCTTCCGACGAAAGGTTTTCTACATCAACGCCGCGCAACTCGTCAAGCAAGCTCTGGTTGGCCGTGTCGAAGAGCGTAGTCTGCGCGGCGAGCGCGCGCCTGCCCGCGCGCCGCGCCGCCTGTCCCAACGCGCCACCGTTGTTCTTCTCTTTTGCCTCGGCTTCGACGGGCGCGCTGTCCGAATTTGAGAACGGGGCTGCTCCGGCGTTCTCGGCAAACACGTCGAGTTCGTAGCGTTCGAGCCGCTGCAACACGTCGCGCGCGCGCGAGAGCACATCCGGGGGGAGACCTGCGAGGCGCGCCACTTCGATGCCGTAAGACTTCGAGGCGCGGCCACGTTCGAGCTTGTAGAGGAAGATGACCTCGCCCTCGCGCTCGGCGACGCGGATTTGATAGTTCTGCGCGCCGGGGAGCCGTTCGGCGAGTTCGGTCAGTTCGTGATAGTGAGTGGCGAAAAGCGTTTTGGCGGCATGGCCGGGCGAGTCGTGCAGGTATTCGGCGACCGCCCATGCGATTGAGAGACCGTCGAAGGTGGATGTGCCACGCCCGATCTCGTCGAGCAGGACGAGCGAGCGTGGCGTCGCGTTGTGCAGGATGGCGGCGGTCTCCGTCATCTCGACCATGAAGGTTGAGCGTCCGCGCGAGAGATCATCGGACGCACCGACGCGCGTCCAGATGCGGTCGAACAGTGGAAGACGCGCACGCTCGGCAGGGACGAATGAACCGACCTGCGCCAGCAGCGCGATGAGCGCGACCTGCCGGAGGATGGTTGATTTGCCACCCATGTTGGGGCCGGTGACGATGAGCAAACGATCCGTCGAGTTGTTCATGTAGAGATCGTTCGGGATGAAGGGCGTCTCGCTCGTCGCCTCGATGACGGGGTGGCGTCCCTGCACGATTTCTATCTCGTCGCCGTCGTGGAGCGACGGTTTCTGGTAGCGTTGGCGGACGGCGGTCGTGGCGAGCGCGGCCAGCACGTCGAGCATGGCGAGGGCGTGCGCAGTGGTTTGCAGACGCTTCGTCTCGGTCGCCACGCGGGCGCGCACTTCCGCGAAGATGCTCGCTTCGAGTTCGCCGATGCGTCCCTCCGCGCCCAACACTTTCTGCTCCAACTCTTTGAGTTCGGGCATGGTGAAGCGTTCGGCGTTGGCGAGCGTCTGCCGCCGCTCGTAGTTGGCGGGCACGCGCGCGGCCTGACCTTTGGAGACCTCTATGAAATATCCGAAGACGTTATTGAAGCGCACGCGCAGGGAATTGATGCCGGAACGCGTGCGCTCGCGCGCTTCGAGCGCGGCGATCACCCCTTTGGCGTCGCGGCTGATGGCGCGCAGTTCGTCGAGTTCCTCGGAATAGCCCGCGCGGATCGCGCCGCCTTCGGAGAGGTTGAGCGGCGGGTCGTCGCTGATGGCCTGTGCGATTGCGTCGCGCACGTCCGTCAACTCGTCTGCATTTTCGCGCAGGACTTGCAGAAGCGACGACCCTGCGTCCGATAACGTCTGGCGAATGGTCGGCACTTGTTCGAGCGAACGGCGCAGGGCGGCGAGGTCGCGCGGCGTGGCCGTGTTCATGCTGATGCGCGCGATGAGCCGTTCGAGATCAGACACGTCCTTGAGAAGCGTCTGCATGCGGTCGCGCTTCATGTGCGAGCTATAAAAGTCTTCCACAGCCGCGAGCCGCGCCTCGATCTCGCCGCGCCGCACCGACGGGCGCAGGAGCCACGCGCGCAGCAACCGCGCGCCCATGCCCGTGACGGTCGAATCAATGACGCCGAACAGCGTGTGCGAGCGACCGGCGTTGTTCTGCGCCTCGATGAGTTCGAGATTGCGCACGCTCACCGCGTCGAGCACGAGATGATCGCGCGACTCGAAATAGGTGATGTCGTTGACGTGTGCGGCTGCATCGCGCTGCGTTTCGCGCGCGTAGCGCAGGCACGCGCCCGCCGCGGCGACAGCATCAATCTTGCCTTCCAGCCCGTAGCCTTCGAGCGTGTACGCGCCGAATTGTTCGAGCAGCAGAGAGGCGCACGAGACGGGTTCCCACAACCAATCGTCGAGCGGCGAGAGCGACATGCAACCGTTGCCGAAGTTCGCCGTTTCGACCGGCGCGGGGCGCGCGAAAGGGACGACGTTCGTGTCGCGGCCCTGCGAGAGCGGAAGCGGTTCGGTGTTTGCCGTGCCGCCCGTGTAAGAGTTTTTGACGAGCGGCGCGAGCGAAGCGGGGAAGAGTAGTTCGCGCGGGCTGTAAGATTCGATGTCGGCGCGGATGCGCTGCCAGGCGTCCGCCCCGTGCGCCTCGGTCGCGCGAAATTCCCCTGTGGAGAGGTCGAGAAAGGCCACGCCATATGAATCGCCCGCGCCGCAGACGGCGGCGAGATAGACGCACTCGCGCGACTCGACCAACTGCGGGTCAATCGCCGTCCCCGGCGTGATCACGCGC
>DASPJG010000816.1:0-2053 GCA_035628755.1 Pyrinomonadaceae bacterium | reverse complement strand
ACATAGTGGTCTGGCGTCCGCGCACGGAATCGTTCAGGAGCGTGTTGCGCAGTTTCTCCATCTCTTCCGCGGTCGGCCCTTCGGCGGCCAGGCGCGCGATCTCTTCGTTGATGGTGCGGCGGATGTCTTCGGTCGAGCGTCCGGGCTTGGGGATGGCGAACAGGTAGAACGACGAAGGGCCGCGGCGTTCGCCGACGCTGCCCTGCACGGCGACCACCGACTCATCGCCCTTGACGAGTCTTTGATAGAGCCGCGAGCTTTCACCTTCGAGCAGAAGTTCGCTGGCGAGCGTCAGGGCATAAGCATCTGTGGTGCGGCGCGCGGGGGCTTTCCAGCCGAGCATCAAGGCGGGAAGCTGCGCAAACGGATCGGGATATATCTCGAACGTCGCCTCCACATCCGGCGGTTCGCTCACGTCAACTCCCGGCGGCGCAGGCTGGCGCGGGATGGTGGCGAAATATTTCTCGACGAGCGCGCGCGCCTCCGCCGGATCGAAGTCGCCGACGATTACGAGCACGGCGTTGTTGGGCGCGTAGTAGATGCGGAAAAACTCGCGTATGTCTTCGATGGTGGCATCGTCGAGGTCTTGCATCGAGCCGATGGTCGAGTGCGCGTTGGCGGGGTTTCGATAGATGAGTTCGTTCAAGCGCAGGAAGGCGTTGGAGTAGGGGCGGTTGTCATAGTTGAGCCGCTTCTCTTCCTGCACGGCGTTGCGCTGGTTGTCGAGATTTTCCTGCGTCACTTTCAGAGAGCGCATGCGGTCGCTCTCCAGCCAGAGCGCGAGCGGGAGTTGATCGGCTGGAAGCGTCTCGTAGTAGTTGGTGCGCTCGGAGGAGGTCGTGCCGTTCATCGTGCCGCCGGAGTTGAAGATGTACTGGAAGTGCGCGGCCTTCGGCACGTTCTCCGAGCCTTGAAACATCATGTGCTCGAAGAGATGCGCGAAGCCCGTGCGCCCCTCGCGTTCGTTGCGCGAGCCGACATCGTAATAGACGCAGACCGAGACGACCGGCACGCTCCTGTCTTCGCTCAAAACGACCCGCAAGCCGTTCTCCAGCGTGAACTGTTCGATGGGGAGGTGCGGCAGTGTGAAACTAGCAGACAAATTAAGACCTCAGTGTAAACGGATATGATAAATAACGGTGACGTATTGCGAGACGGGGCGACCGTCCTTGCGCGCCGGTTCAAACTCGATCCGGCGTGCGGCCTTGATCGCTTCCTCCGTCACGCCGTGAGGCAAGCTTTCCAGTACGTCCATCCGGTCGCGCACTTTGCCGTCCGCGCCGAGGATGATGCGCAGCTTGACCTCGCCCTGCACCTTATAGCGACGCGCCTCGCGCGGATAGACCGGGTCGGGCTTCGACCGGATGACGGCGCGCACCACGCCTTCATTGCCCGTCAGCGGCTCGTCGTCACTTGCTCGCGCCCCCTCCGGCGACCTGTCTTTTGCTTCGTCCTTCGCCTCGTCTTCGCCCTTGTTGTTCGGCTCGGACTTTTCGGCGCGCGCTTCCTTCGGCGGTTCCTCTGCGCGGCGGACGCGGCGCGATTGCGCGATTGCGCCCGTCGCGCCCGCAGACGCGAAACCGAGAATGATGATGAGGCCGAAAACGCGTTTCATAACTCTTAACGGACTTTGAAGGCGAAAGCGTGGGCGCGGGTTGCAAGCCGCCCGCGTCCACGCGCGAACTAACGCCTAACTTAATACGCGTCGCACGCAACGGGCGTGCGAACCCGTCAACTCTGCGGCGTGTTGATCATGCCGCGCAATTCGGCGCGCAGGCGTTCGATCTCGTGAAGTTTCTGTTGCACGCGGTCGAAAAGCGCGGTCTGCGATTTGATGCCTTCGTCAATCAGAAACGCGGCGGCTTCGGCGCGCGAACGAAAGACGCCCGCCTGCACGAGGTTCTCCAATTTCTCCTGCGCCTCGTGCGAGACTTTGACGGCGACCACGTAATCATCCTTGGCCGACATGGCGCGCTCGATGGTGCGGCTGATGTCGCGCCCGATAGATGAGAGCGATTCGGGAATACGCGAGGCGATGTCGCGCACCGAAGAT
>DASPJG010000815.1:0-7370 GCA_035628755.1 Pyrinomonadaceae bacterium | reverse complement strand
ACGATGGCCGCGATGCTCACGTCTAAATCCGTGCGGCTCACGAGGAGCGCGAGCACGCCCGACAATCCCGCGAAGCCGTAGAGCATCCAGACGGCGCGCCGTTCCGTCATGCCGAGCGCGACGAGGCGATGCGACGTGTGGTCGCGCCCGCCCTGCGAGGCCGAACGCCCCGACAGTTTCCTAAGGATGGTCACAAAAGTCGTGTCGAAGATCGGGATGAGCAGGATCAACACCGGCACGGCGAGCACGATCATGAAAGAGCGCGAGCGCGCCCCCGCCGCACTCAGCAGCGCGGTGCTGGCGAGAAAGAAGCCGATGAACATCGAGCCGCAATCGCCCATGAAGATCGTCGCCGGGTTGGAGTTGTAGGCGAGGAAGCCGACGAGCGCGGCGGCAAAGATGGCGAGCATCAGGGCTTCCGCGGGTCGGCCATTGACGATGAAACTCGCGGCCAGAAAAGCGGCGGCGATGGCGGCGATCCCGGCGGCCAGCCCGTCCATGTTGTCGAGCAGGTTGAGCGCGTTCGTGATGCCGACGAGCCAGAAGATCGTGATCGCCATGTTGAGCGAGGGCGACCCGCTCCACGGCAGGATCAGCCCGTAGTAGACGACTAGACTCGCGCCCATCACCTGCCCGATCAATTTCTGGTAGGGCTTGACGTGAACGATGTCGTCAATAAGGCCGACGGCAAACAGGAACGCGCTGGCCAGCATCACGACCCACCCGTAAGGCCGGTGCGGCATCTGCCCGATGAAGATGAGATAGGTGCTGACGACGGTCAGGAATACGGCGAGGCCGCCCATCATCGCCGTCGGCTTCTTGTGCCAGCGGTCGGCCTTCGGCTGCGCCACCATGCCCCAGTGTCGCGCCAGCCACCGCACCACCGGCGTCAGCCCGAGCGCGAGCGCAAACGACACGATGATCGGAAGGAGATTTAAACTACCGAAATACATGGGCAACTGTGGTTGAGTCTGTTTGAAATCAACGGAAAAGCTATTCGATGTAGCGTGAGAAATCAAGTAGTGGAGCGTCAATCGTGAATCGTCAATCGTAAATAGAAAAAGCCTGTCTTAATCTATTCACGATTGACGATTCACGGCTCTACTGCCCGCTGTGGTGCGCGATCACTTTCTGGAGGATGCCGTCGAGTTTCTCGGTCGGGCGAAAGCCGGTGAGCGCGCTGACCTTCGAGATGTCGGGGACGCGGCGGGGCATGTCCTCGAAGCCCTCTTCGTAGGCTTCGTCGTAAGGCAGGAAGACGATCTCGGAAGTCGAGCCCGTCAGTTCCTTCACGCGCCCGGCGACTTCGAGGATGGAGACCTCTTCGTTCGACCCGATGTTGAAGACCTGACCCACCGCTTCCGGCGCGTCCATCAACTTCATCAACGCGCCCACCACGTCGCCGACGTAGCCGAAGCAGCGCGTCTGTTTGCCGTTGCCGTAGACCGTGATCGGGCGACCCGCGAGCGCCTGCCGCACGAACGTCGGGATGACCATGCCGTACTGCCCGGTCTGGCGCGGCCCGACCGTGTTGAAGAGGCGCACGACGACCGTCGGCAGTTTCTTCTCGCGCCAGTAGGCGAGCGCGAGAAACTCGTCAATCGCCTTCGAGCAGGCGTAGCTCCAACGCCCCTTGGTCGTCGCGCCCATCACGAGATTGCCATCTTCGCGGAAAGGAACTTCCGTCGAAAGGCCGTAGACTTCCGAGGTCGAGGCGACGAGCACCTTCTTCTTCTTCTTGTTGGCGAGACTCAGGATCACTTCCGTCCCGCGCACGTTCGTCTCGATGGTGCGCACCGGGCTTTCGACGATCAGTTTCACGCCGACGGCTGCCGCCAGATGAAAGATCACGTCGCACTGGTCAACCAGTTCGGCGCAGACGGGCACGTTATGCACGCTGTCAATCGTGTAATGAAAGCGCGGGTGCGTCTTTAAGTGCGCGATGTTTTCGAAGCTGCCCGTCGAGAGGTCGTCAATGACGTAAACCTCGTCGCCGCGTTCCAGATAAGCGTCCGAGAGATGCGACCCGATAAAGCCCGCCCCGCCTGTTATTAAAATTCGCAAATTGTCAGTCTCCTTTCACGCGCGCCGACCCGACCGCCGCCACGCCCCCCTGCTTCGACACCACCGCCACCGTAGGCGACGGCGACAGTTCGCTGTAAAGATTGAGCATGTCTCTCACCAGACGCTCCTTTGAATAATGCTCCGTGACGAACGCACGCCCGCGCTCGCCCAACTCGCGCCGCAATTCTTCGTCCGCGACGACGAGCCGCAAGGCTTCGCAAAAAGCCTCTGCGTCGCCCGTCCGCACGCGCACGCCGCGCTCGCAGACGGTGTAGGCGGCTGCCCCCGTGGCGGTCGCCCGCGCCGTCGCGGCATCGCCGTTTGCCATCGCCGCCTCTTCCTGCTCGACCGCCCGCCCGACGAGATCGACCACGCCGCCGACGGCGGTCGCCACGACCGGGCGCGCGTTCGCCATCGCCTCGATGAGCGTCAGCGGCGTGCCCTCGTTCAGAGATGTCAAAGCCACGATGTCGAGCGCGGGGTAAAAGTTTTCGGGGTCGGAGCGTGTGCCCGTAAACGTCATGTGCTCCGCGATGCCGAGCGCGCCCGCGTGCGCTTCGAGTTTGCCCCGCAGTTGGCCGTCGCCGATGACGACGAACCGCACGCGCCGCGCCGACGCCGCGCCGTTCCCGCCCGCTGCGCCCGCGTGTCGTTGCAAATAGAGGGCGGCGGATTCGATGAACAACTTGTGATTCTTAATCTCCGTCAGACGCCCGACGATGCCGACGAGCAACTCGTCCGCCCGCGCGCCCAACGCCGCCCGCGCCGCCTCGCGCCGCTCGCGCCAACCGGCGAACGCCCCCAAGTCCAGACCGAGCGGGATCACTGTGAATTGCTGCGCGCTGCCCACGCCGAACTGCTCGTGAATCTCGCGGAACTGCTGCTGGCTGATCGCCACGATCCTGTCCGTCGCCGTGCGCGCGAGGAAGCGTTCGATGGACAGGAAAAAGAGCGTCTTCAGCCGCCCGTAGTAACTGTGAAAGATGTGGCCGTGATACGTATGCACGAAGCGGCACGCGCGCGGGCGACCGGCGAGCGCGGACGGCGTCAGCCAGCGGTAGCACAACCCTGCGACGCGCCCGACCGTCCCGGCCTTCGCCGTGTGCGTGTGGACGATGTCTGGTCGCAGCCGCCGGAACAGGCGATACAGTTTCCAGATCGCCACCACATCCTTCGGCGACACCTCGCGGGTCATCTCCGGCAGGATGATCGGCTCGATGCCCTGCCCGGCGGCGAAATAAGTCATGTCGTCTTCGCCCGGCGGCACAGTCCCCGCGATCAGTTCCGACTCGATCCCGTAACGCCGCGTCGCAGCCGTCAGCCACGCCACGTGTTTCGCCGGGCCGCCCACGTTCAAACGTGCGATGATGCGAACAACTCTCATTAACAGTGAGCAGCGAGCAGTGAGCAGTGAGCAGTGAGCAGTGAGCAGTAGGAAACAGGTTTGACTGCTTACTGCTCGCTGCTCACTCTTTCAATCTTCTATCCGGTAAATCGTCGCCGGGTCGTCTTCGTGCCTGATCTCGTCGATCTCTTCGCGTTTGCCCGCGCCCATGTAGAGGCGGTTGGGGCAATTGATGACGATGCCGGAGATGCTCCCGATGTTGCGGTAGGCGTGCACGACGCCTTTCGGCACGAGCACGGCCTTCGGGTTGTCCGCCCCGACGTAGAGCGTCATCACGTGGTTGTAAGTTTCCGAAGCCTGCCGGTTGTCCCAGAGGCGCAGCTTGAAATTCGAGGAGCCGATGAAGACGAAGAAATCCGCTTGATCAACGTGCTCGTGCGGCCCGCGCACGATGCCCGGCTCGGTCGAGGAGATGTAGCACATCGCCGGGAAATACTCGGCGTCCATCTCGTCGTGGCGGAACAACTCCGCGAGCCAGCCGCGCTCGTCCACAAACTTGCGCACGTCGCGCACCACGACATCGCGTATCTGCCCGCGCTTAAACTGCGTGCCGTCTTCCGGCGCACGCTCAGGCATGGTTGGCATTGACGGCCTCCATCTTGTTCGCTCCCGTCTCGGCGACGAGCCGCCCGGCGTGCAGCAGGCTCTCGAACGTGCCCGCGTCAGTCCACCAGCCTTTGAGTTCGTTCCAGGTCATCTCGTCGCGCTCGATGTAGGCGTTGTTCACGTCTGTGATCTCCAACTCGCCGCGCGCGGAGGGCTTGAGCGTCTTGATGATCTCGAACACCTCCGCGTCGTACATATAGACGCCGATGACGGCGTAGTCCGACTTCGGCTCGCGCGGTTTCTCCTCGATGCGCACGACGCGGTCGCCTTCGAGTTCGGGCACGCCGAAACGCTGCGGGTCGGAGACTTTTTTGAGGAGTATCTTCGCGCCGCTGCCCTGATGCCGGTAGGCGCGCACGGCCTGACAGATGTTGCCCTCGATGATGTTGTCGCCGAGCACGATGCAGACGGGCGCGCCGTCGGCGAAATCCTCGCACAGCGAGAGAGCGGCTGCGATGCCGCCCTCGCCCTCCTGATACGTGTAGTTGAGATGCTTGAGGCCGAACGCCTTCCCGTTCTTCAACAGCTTGAGAAAATCCCCCGCCGAGTTGCCGCCCGTCACGATCATGATGTCCCTGATCCCGGCGTTGACCAGAGTTTGAATCGGGTAATAGACCATCGGCTGATTGTAGACGGGCAGCAAGTGTTTATTCGTCACCGCCGTCAACGGCATCAGGCGCGATCCCAGCCCGCCAGCTAACACGATACCTTTCATTCAATCCTCCAAAGAGACGTAAATCGTGAATCGTAAATCGTGAATAGTTACTCAATCCGGCCTTGAAGATGATGACATAAGCCTGTAATCATGCGGCCAATTTCGTCAAGTGAGCCTCGCAAGGCGCGGTAGTTGGATTCAGCGAGAAACCCTAGCCGATGCGCAATGAGAAGTTCGGTTTCAACTTCGCTGGCCGACCCCTGCGCGTTCGACAGGAAGTGGGCAAACTCTTTGGGTGACTTGCGCGCCGCGCCTTCGGCGATGTTGGCCGGGACAGAAACAGACGCTCGCCTTATCTGAGATGTCAGCCCGAACCTTTCTTCTTTAGGGAAATTCTCCGTCGCCTTGTAAACGGCGACTACAAAATCAATCGCCTTACTCCAAACATCCAACTTCTCATGAGGGCGCATCGGCTTTCTCTATTTACGATTCACGATTTACGATTCACGAATTACGGTTCACGAATCTATAAATCTCTCAAACCATAACTCAAGCATCAGGAGCGTCCACAACTGGTGCGCGTGGTCTCTTTCGCCGCGCGTGTGGAGTTCGACCATGCGAGTGACGGCTTCGGGTTTGAAGAAACCACGCCCCAGAGCTTTTTCCGAGAGCAGCGTGTCGCGCAGAAACTTTTGCATCTCGCCGCGCAGCCAGTGGCCGATGGGGACGCCGAAGCCCATCTTGCGCCGCTGCAAATTCTCGGCGGGGAGCAGTTTTGCGAGCACCCGCTTGAGGAGATACTTCGTCGTCAAGCCCCGCAGTTTCAGGTTCTCCGGCAGGCTCGCGGCAAACTCTATCACGTGATGATCCAGAAACGGAGAGCGCGCTTCGAGCGAGACGGCCATGCTTGCGATGTCAACCTTGACGAGCAGGTCGTTCGGCAAGTAGGTCATCGTGTCAGCCAGTAGCGAAGCATCCACGAGTCCCGCGCCGTTGGCGTGCGCGAACCACGGGGCGATGAAATCGGCGGCATTGTGCGCCGCCATCTCGCGGCGGAAATCGTCCGTGTAGAGCGCGTCTTTGGCGGGCGTGTCGAGCACGCTGACCCAGCGCATGTAGCGTTCGACCGTGGGGAGCGAGGCGGCGTCGAGGAAGCGTTTGAGGTCGCGCGCGCGGCTGCGGCGCGTCTCCGAAGTGGGATAGAGCGCGACGGCGGGTTTGATCAAACCTTCGCGCAGCAGGCCGGGCACGCCCCGGTATTTGCCCGCCAGTTTCATCGCGGCGTAGCGTTCGTAACCGGCGAAGCACTCGTCGCCGCCGTCGCCGTTCAGAGCGACCGTGACGTGGCGGCGCGTCTCGCGCGAGACGTAGTAGGTCGGAATAGCGGAAGAGTCGGCGTAAGGCTCGCCGTAGTGTTCGACGAGCGTCGGCAGAACTTCCATCGCGTCCGGGCGGACGATGAACTCGTGGTGTTCCGCGCCGACGTGTTCGGCGACGCGGCGCGCGTGGTGGAGTTCGCTGAAATCCTGTTCCTCGAAACCGATGGAGAAAGTTTTGACCGGCGCGCTCGACACCTCGCTCATCAACGCGACGACCGCCGACGAATCCACGCCGCCGGAGAGAAACGCGCCGAGCGGCACTTCCGACATCAGGCGCACGCGCACCGCCTCGCGCAAAATCTCGACGGCGCGCTCGCCCGCCTCCTCTTCGCTCATCCGGGTCTTGCGCGAAAAGTCCGGTTGCCAGTAACGCTCCGTCTTGATCTGGCCGTCGCGCGTGTAGCGCAGGGTGTGGCCGGGTTCGAGCTTGTGTATGTCGCGGTAGGCCGTGAGCGGCGCGGGCACGCACATGAAAGTGAGGTAATAATGAATGGCCTCACGGTTGACCTCGCGCCCGACCTGCGGGTGCTGGAGCAGCGCGCTGAACTCCGAGCCGAAGACCAGACCGTCGTCCACGCGCGCGTAGAGCAGTGGCTTTTTGCCGACGCGGTCGCGCGCGAGAAACAGTTCTTCCGTGCGTTCGTTCCAGATGGCGAAGGCGAACATGCCGCGCAGGTGTCGCGGACACTCCGCGCCGTATTCGTCGTAGGCGTGGATGACGACTTCGGTGTCGCAGTCGGTGTGAAAATGGTGGCCGAGTTCTTCGAGCCGGGCGCGGACTTCCTTGTAGTTGTAGATTTCGCCGTTGAAGACGATCCAGGCGGTGCGGTCGGCGTTGTGCATCGGCTGCTGGCCGCTCTTGAGGTCAATGATGGCGAGGCGGCGCATGGCGAGGCCGACGCCCTCGCCGTGATAAAAGCCGTCCTCGTCGGGGCCGCGATGGCGGATGGCTTCACACATCCGTCCGACGACGGCTTCATCAACCGCGCGCCGCCTGCGATCTACAATTCCCACGATCCCGCACATAATTCAGCCCCTCTCCCCCGCGCCCGTTGTCTGCTCCGCCACGCCCGTCGCCTGTTCCTGCGCGCCCGTCGCTTGTTCCGCCGCGCTCGCCACCTGCTCCGCCCCGCCGTTCGCCGCCGTTATCTGCGGCTCCTGCGGCGGTGGCCGCCGCCGACGCTTGTTTCTAATCTCGTCGCGCGCCAACATCGCCTGACGCGTGCGTTCTTCCCTGCGCTCCTTCAACAGCACGAATCCA
>DASPJG010000814.1:0-4652 GCA_035628755.1 Pyrinomonadaceae bacterium | reverse complement strand
CGGCATGGTTGTAGAACTCGATGGCGCGCGCGGCGTCGCCGCGTTCGCGGTAGAGGTTGCCGTAAGTCTCGAAGGCTTCGGCGCGCTGCGCGACGAGGTTGAAAAGCTGGCAGCGTTCGAGCGCGCTGTCGAGGTGCTGTTCGCAGGCTTCGAGATCGCCGCGGTAGAGGTGGCAGCGCGCGAGGTTCAGATAAGCCCACGCCTCCTGCGGGACGGGCGCGGCGTTGCCGTTGTCGCGCAGCATCCGGCGCAGCCAGCGCATCGCCTCGGAGAAGTCGCCGCGAATCATCGCGGGCAATCCGAGATTGTGCGTGATGAGATGCAGGTAGTGGGTGTCGTTCTGCTCCTCGGCGAGTTGGAGCGCGGCGCGAAACTCGCCTTCGGCAGCCGCCCATTCGGTCAGGGCGAAGTAACACAGCCCGCGTGTGTTGCCGCACTTGATGCGCACGCTCGACTGTTCGCCGACGAGTTCGAGCGCGCGGTCGAGATAAGTGAACGCGCCCGCACAGTCGCCGCGACGGCGGGCGATGGTGGCGAGCGAGTGGAGAGCTTCGGCCTCGCCCTCGGCGTCGCCGCGTGCGTTGAGGAGCGTGGAGGCGCGGCGAAAGAGCGTCTGCGCAGTTTCGTATTCGCCGCGCAGACGGACGACCTCGGCGCGGTGAAAGAGGGCGCGCGGGTGCGCTTCGATGGCCGCTTCGGGGATGGCTTCGACGAACGCGATGAGCGAAGTGAACGCGCCTGTCGCGATCCATTCCTGCCCTTTGTTGGCGATGATGATGGCGGCGCGCCCGAAGTCTTCCGCCGCGAGCAGGTGGCGAATGGCCTGCTCCCACTGCTTGCGCTCGACGAAAAACTCTGCGTAACGCGCGTGCTCGCGCGCCACTCCGGCCTGCCCTATGTCGGAGCGCAAACGGCGTTGCAGAAAATCTTTGAACAGCGGGTGCAAGCGATACTCTTCGCCGCGCCCGTCGCTCCCGGCCACGGTCATAAACACGTTGCGGCGGACGAGCGCGGGGAGCAGTTGCGCGCAACTGCCGTCGGGGAAGAGGCGGCTACAGATGTCTGCCTCGACGCGCTCAAGCAAGGAGATGCGCAGGAGCACGTTTTGCGACTCGGGCGTTTCGTCGGCGAAAACTTCTTCGGCGAAGTAGTCGAAGATGTCCAACTCGGATTGGCGCAGAATTTCGGAGAGGTCGGGGCGCGGCGTCGCCTCGTCTTCGCGCGTGCCGCGTGCGAGCGCGTGACGCTGCGCGACCTGACGGATGAGTTGCAGCGCGGTGATCCAGCCGTGCGTGCGTTCCCGGTATTCGGCAAGTTGTTCGGGCGTCAGTTCGAGGTCGAAGACTTTGCGGAAAAGTTCCTGCGTCTCTTCGTCGGTGAAGAGAAGTTCGGCGCGGTCAATGATCGTGAGTTCGTTGTGGGCGCGCAGGCGCGCGAGCGAGAGCGGCGGCACGTCGCGCGAGATGATGATGATGTGCAACACGTCCGGCAGGTAGGCCAGCAGCCGATCCACGACGCGGTGGACAGCCGTGTCCGTGCCGAGATGGTGATAGTCGTCCAGCACGAAGATGAGTTGTTGATCAACGAGGTCGAGCACTTCGTTCAGGAACACGTCAACGGCGCGTTCCGGTTGCTCGGCGAGTTCGGCAGCCGATTGTTGCAGGTAAGAGAGCGTGGCCGCGCCGAATTCGGGGACGACCTGTTTGATGCCGTGCGCGAGATAGCCGAGGAAGACGAAGGGATCGGCGTCGGTGCGGTCGAGTTGGTACCAGACGAAGGGGCGCGCGTGGGTGCGTGCGAAATCGGCGACGAGCGTGGTCTTGCCCGAACCGGCGTTGGCCGTGACGAGTGTGACGGGGTGCGCGAGGTTCGAGGCAAGCCGCTCCATCAGGCGCGGGCGTTTGAGCAGTGCGGGCGTCGGGCGCGGCGGGAGGAGCTTGGTGCGCAGGAAGAAGGCGGGCGTCGCTAAGCCCCCGGTCGTCGCTCCCGTGAGCGGCGGCAGCGGGGAAGTTTGCAGCTTGCCCTGACGATGCGGCCTGTTGCTCATCAGCCTCTCGCAGCCTCCGTGTGTCGCTGAAGGACGCCCAAGCGAATAGATGTCGCGGTCGGAGTGAACCCGGCTTGAACGCGGTGGCGGCCTCGAACCTTTCGCGTGCGCCGGGTCGCGCGGCAGCCACTTTGGTTTTTAAATTCTCAACCCGCTTGAATCTTAGCGTACAAGAAGTGACCGGCTCGTCCGTCGAGACCGACCGGCCTCGACCCTCCGCGCGCGCCTCAACCCGCCCTGACGGAAGGCTTCTCCATGTACCCTTTCACGAGCCGCAGGCGCGATTTAGCCGACCGACCGTCCGCCGCAGAGTTTAACGCCGCAACCGCTGGTCGCGCGTCCGTCGCGCCCAACGCTTCGCGGTGCGCGCGCGCGGCGCGGTCGAGCGCGGCGGCGCGTCCCCAGGTTTCGGCTAAAGCCTGCGCCGCAGGTTTCGTCGGCAAGCCGTAGCTGTCGAATAGTTCCTCCGCTTCCGCGAGCGTGAAGGCCAGCGCGGATTCGTCAATCACGCGCAAGGTCTGCTTCGAGCGCATGCGCCAGAGCGGCGCGGGCGGCAGCGTGCGACCGATCAAAATCATGTGCGCTTCCACGGGCAGCAGCGGCAGGAGACGACCGAAGAACGGGACGATCCATTCGGCATCATACAATAGATGCAGATCATCTATCACGACGAGCAGCGGTTCGTCCGCTTCGAGCATCGTCATCTCGTAGACGAACGACTCGGCCAGAGGCGCGGCGTCGGGCATCGCGCCGCTCGAAGAGAGCAGCGCAAGCGTCTTACGCCCGAAACCCGGATGCTGGTTGCGCACGGCGGCAACGAGATATTGCAGGAACATCTGCCGGTCAACCTCCGGCGCATCAACCTTGTACCACACGATGCGCCGGTCGCACTGCCCTGCGAAGTCGGCGGCGAGCATGGTCTTGCCCGCTCCCGTGCGCCCGTGAATAACGGTGGAGGTGCAACAGGCCATGCTTTCGTGCAGCGCGTCGAGCAGCCGTCGGCGGGAGACGCGCGGCAACTCCGCTGGCGGCGTAATCTTATCGAGGATCAGTCCCATCGTTTCCTTCTCTCAACTCTCTCTTGCAATGTTTGACCGTCAGACACGCAGGCTTTGAGGACGCGTGTGAGAGTTCGGGCAAAGTGATTAACGTTAAAGTCAGGGGCTTTTTCTCCTGTCCCGGGTCGCGTCGCCTGCGCACGCTCCCGCTCCTGTCATGATCAATATGCGCGAGCGGACTTGAGGAATTCTTGAGGTGTTTAACGCGAAGGGCGGCAAACGCAAGCGACGGACGCCCGGCGGCGACTACGGGCGCAGGGGAGACATTCGGCGAAAGTTGTTTGATAAGAGCGATTTCGGGCGACGAATCGAGACTCTCGGCACGCGGCGCGGGCAGGCAGGCGCGGGCGGAAAGTTTTAGGACGAAGGCGCGACCGTCGCGCTTGGCTTGCCGCCCGTTTCTGGTTCATTATGTGAGGCATGGCTGAAATTAAAATTGCGCCCTACGGCGCGTGGAAGTCGCCCATCACCGCAGACCTCATCGTGCAGGGCGCGGTCGGGCTTGGCATGGTCAAAACGGACGGCGAAGACGTTTACTGGCTCGAACTCCGCCCCTCCGAGGGTGGACGCACCTGCATCGTCCGCCGCACGCCCGGCGGTGAGTTGCAGGACATCACTCCGCCGGGCTTCAACGCGCGCACGCGTGTCCACGAATATGGCGGCGGCGATTTCGTCGTCCATCGCGGAGAGGTCTATTTCTCCAACTTCTCCGACCAGCGTCTCTACCGCCAGACACCCGGCGCGCCCGCGCCCGCACCGCTCACGCCCGAATCGAACGCCGAACTGCGTTACGCCGACGCCATCATGGACGCCGCGCGCCGCCGCCTCGTCGCCGTGCGCGAAGACCACCGCGCGACGGGCGCGCACGAACCCGCGAACACGCTCGTCGCCCTCTCGCTCGACGCGGACGAAAACGCGTCCGGCGGGCAGGTGCTCGCCTCCGGCTACGATTTCTATTCTTCGCCGCGCCTGAGTCCCGACGGCAGGCAATTGGCATGGCTCTGCTGGAATCACCCGAACATGCCGTGGGACGGGACGGAATTGTGGCTCGGCGATGTGGCGGAAGACGGCACGATTGCCGACGCGCGCCGCATCGCGGGCGGGCGCGACGAGTCGATCTTTCAACCCGAATGGTCGCCCGATGGGCGTCTGCACTACGTCTCCGACAGAAGCGGTTGGTGGAATCTCTATCGCGCCGGTGAATCGCCGGGCGAAACACCCGAACCCTTGTGCGAGATGGAAGCCGAGTTCGGGCAGCCGCAGTGGGGGTTCGGCATGTCCACCTACGCCTTCGCCGCAGAGGCGGAGATCGTCTGCGGCTACATCGTGCGCGGCATGTCGCGTCTGGCGCGCCTCGACACGACGAACAAACAACTCCGTCCCGTCGAGAGCATCTATGCAGACATTCAATATGTTCAAGTGGCGGGCGGGCGCGCCGTTTTCCGCGCGGGCGCGCCGCAGAAGTCGGCGGCCATCGTCGCGTTCGATCTGGCCTCCGGGCAGTTTGAAGTCCTGCGCCGCGCCAACGAGCATGACATTGACGAAGG
>DASPJG010000813.1:0-8227 GCA_035628755.1 Pyrinomonadaceae bacterium | reverse complement strand
GTGAATCGTGAATAGAAAGAACCGGTCTTAATCTATTTACGATTGACGATCCACGATTTACGTCTTTTCATCCGTCTTCATGAAAGTGTTTCTTCGGCGACCGGTTCGCGGTCTGTATGCCGGAGTTCGCCGGTGTCGGGTCGTTTCCATTCGCCGCTGAGGTTGCCGGTGATGCCGCCGGTGTTGCCGGGGCGCGTGGTGCGCGTGCGCTGGCGCGCGCGCTTGGTGCGGCGTTCGGTGATACGGTGTTGTTTGGTGGCGCGCGAGAGGGTGGTCGTCACGCTGCGGATCGGGTGGAAGGAGAACTCGTGATCCGGCAGCACCTCGCCCGTCGCCTGTTTCAGACGCACGGTGGCGAACGCGAAGATGAACACCACGGCGTTGAAGACGATGCCGAACATCAACATGAATTCGCCGGAGAACGACCCGATCCCCGCGCGCTGGACGAACATCTCGAAGCCGCGCGCCGGAAACGGGTGCAGGTAAACTTTCAGATTCCAACTCACCGCCAGCAGGATGAAAATCCAGAGATAGTTGCGGCGCAGGCGACGCCCGACGGCTTCCCACTCGCTGATGGTGAAGTGCGGCGTGCGCATGTCGGCGGCGAGATGCTCCGCCCATTCCTGATCCGGCGTCGCGCTCGGCGAGAGCAGTTGCGCGAAGTAGCCGGTCTCCAAAACGCGCACGCGGCTCGCCCAGATTTCGTAGTAGCGATAACGGCGCGCTTCCATAAAGAGGAAGAAGGCGACGAGGATCGAATTGATCGGGATAACGAAGTGCGGGTTTTCGGGCGAACTGAAGGCGAAGGAGAGCGTCGCGCCCGCCGTCAGGACAGCCCAGTTGGTCGTCGTGTCGAGACGGTTGCGCCAGGTGTTCGAGCGTTGCACCTCGCCGCGATAGAAATGCACCATCGCCGTGTTGAATTCGGCGGGCGACAATTTACGACCGAGGAGCGTGAACGAATCTGGAGACTTGTCCGTGGCGGTGTTGGCGGCGGCGGCGGTCTCTTTCGTTTGCGTGGAGGGAGGGCGAAAGCTGCCCGTGTTCTGGCGTTCGCCGCCGGACAGTGAGCCGGTCGGTGTTCTGGGACGCATCTCAGGTTTCATCTTGTGGGTCGGCTATCTTCCTTTGCCTGCGGTGCGTCGGCTTCGCATCGCGCTGGTCGAATGATAACACGCGCTCCGGTTTAAGCGTGATAGTTCCGGCGCGCATCCCCGCGAGGAAGTAGAGCGCGCTGTAAGACTGATACGCGCCCCAACGCTTCGCGGCGAACGCGCGAATCTCGCGCTCGCTCATCGCCGCGCCCCGGTTGTAATACTTGACGACGACGCCGCGCAGAAAGAGGTCTGCGGCGGGGAACACGTCGGGGCGACCGAAGTGCAGCATCAATGCCCACTCCGCCGTCCAACGCCCGATGCCGCGCAAACTTGAAAGGCGCGCGATGACGGTTTCGTTGTCCTCTCGCTCAAGCGTCGCGGCATCGAGTTCGCCCGCCGCCGAGGCGCGCGCCACTTCGATGATGCAGGCCGCCTTCGCGTTCGACAGGCCGAGCGCGCGCAACTCTTCGACGCGCGCACGCGCCAACACCCCGGCACGCGGGAAGGCAAAGTAACTTTCCCCGCCCAACTCGAACGCCTCGCCGTAACGCTCGACGACGCGCCGCCTGAAGGTGATCGCCACGCTCGTCGCGATCTGTTGCAAGAGGATCGAAGTGACGAGGGCTTCAAAGAGCGAAGGCCAGCGGGGCAGGTGCAAGCCGCGATGCCCGGCTTCGAGTTGCCGCATGAAGGGATCGCGCGCGAGCCGCGCGCGCCAGCCCGCGAGGTCGTGTTCGAGACTGAACATGCGGCGCACGGCGCGCGTCGCATCGTCCAGAACTTGCGGGGCGGCAAATTGCTCCGGCGCGAGTTTGACCCGGACGGCGGGGCGCGCGACCGTGCCGTCCGCCTCGACGGAGAGCAGGAAAAGCCTCTCCCCGAAATGGATGGCGCGGCGGTAGAGGCCACCGGCGAAAGTGTCCACAAGCTCCGCCTCGGTGAAGCGCAGAAAGCGCGCCGTGGACGCAAAATCGAAGGGCGCGCGGGCGTCGAGAACGAGTTCGGGCATGCCGCGAAGTGTCGCAGAAACGGGCGCGAAGCGTCAAAGTCTGCCGCTTGACAGCGGGCGCGGGCGTGCCTATAGTCAGTTTTTGTCTGCCGCTGATTGAAAGCGTCTGTGCGCGATATGTTTGAGCCTGAGACGGAGAAGGACGCCGCCGACGCACGCTGGATGCGCGTGGCACTTGAGGCGGCGCGCGTCGCCGGAAGTGAGCGCAACGAAGTGCCAATCGGCGCATGCGTCGTCAGTTCCGAAGGAGAACTGCTGGCCGTCGCGGGAAATCGCACGCGCACCGATTGCGACCCGACCGCGCACGCCGAAGTCATCGCCCTGCGCGCGGCGGCGCGACGGATTGAAAATTACAGGCTCGTGGGCGCGGTCGTCTATTCGACGATTGAGCCGTGCGCGATGTGCGCGGGCGCGCTCGTCCAGTCGCGCGTGAGGCGGCTCGTGTACGGCGCGCGCGACGAACGCGCGGGTGCGGTGGAATCGGTCTTCCGCATCTGCGATGCCAGCTCTTTGAATCATCGAATTGAATTAACAGCGGGCGTGCTCGAAACGGAATGCCGCGACATGATGCAAGCATTCTTTCGCGCCCGCAGGAAAGCGGAGGTCAGAGATTAGAGGCCAGAGGTGAGTTAGAGAGACGTAGAGAGTTTTTAACTCGCCTGTGACTTCATGATCCCTAACGTCTCGCTTTTGCGGAGAGGTCGCATAGTGGCTTAGTGCACCGGTCTCGAAAACCGGAGTGGGGGAAACTCCACCGTGGGTTCAAATCCCACCCTCTCCGCCATTTTTTGAGGGATGAAGGACGAGGAGTGAGGGATGAAGGAAAGCATTCGAGAGCTTGAATGCTTATCCGGTTCATCCTTCATCCGTCGTCCCTCATCCCTTTCTACGGAGAGGTGCAAGAGTGGTTGAATTGGCAGCACTGGAAATGCTGTGTGGGGGAAACTCCACCGTGGGTTCGAATCCCACCCTCTCCGCCTTCGTTAAAGATAAAGGGTCAACTATATGCAGGATGACAAACTCGCCGCCGATGAGGCGCGCCGCCTCGCCCAACACGATGCGCTCAAGGCCGGAGTCGAGGGCGATGTGAACGCCGAGATCGCCAGCCGCGCTGAGCGCACGACCCGCCCTGAAGCCGACCGCATGGAGCAAGTCGCGGGCGAGTTTCGCGGCAAGGCGATCAACGAGGTGGTCGAGACGGAGCGTGAAGTTGAACGCGGGCGGGGCGCGGCGCGCATTTCGCAAGTCGTTGATTATATCTTCTACGTCATCTACGCACTGCTGGCGATCCGTTTCCTGCTCGCGCTTTTGGCCGCGCGCCGCAGCGCAGGGTTCGTCCAGTTGATCTACAGCGTGACCGATCCTTTTTACGCGCCGTTTCGCGGCATCGTGGCCGAGCCGACGGCGGAAAGCGGCGCGCGGTTCGCGCTCTCGATCCTGCTCGCCATCGTCGTCTACGCCCTCCTGCACATGGGGATCAACGGGCTGTTGCGCCTCATCGCGCATCGCAAGACGGAGATTTGACGGGGATTTAATCGAAACCGCCCGTGCCTGCGATAAATCTCTCTGCGACCGGCGAACAGCAACCCGATCAAGCGCATGAACAGACGAATCCTGATAGGCGGCCTGCTGGTCTGCCTGCTGCTGCTGCTGGCGGGCGCGGTCAATGCACAGCAACGCGGGCGCGCACGCCAGACGCAGCGCAAGGGCAAGGTGTGCGGCGACCCGACGCTGGAATGCAAGACGGGCAACCTGAAGTTTGAGCCGCACAATTTGCCGTTTCGCATTTCCGAGCGGGAGATGATCTGGGAGAGCGAACCCTTCTACGCCATTATTTTGCAGAGCCTGCGGGCGGCGGACGACGATTGCGAGAAGTTCGTGCCCGAAGCTGAACGAGAGGCGGCGCAGGCGTTATTTCCCCGTCATAAGGTCTTTACGGATCGCGGGTGCGGCGAACCCGGCGAGACTTACTACACGGGCACGCAGCCCGGCGCGCGCTTCATGGCCGTCTATGCGGGACGGACGCGCGCGGAGGCCAACGCGCTGCTCGCGCGGGTCAAGGCCACCGGCAAATTCAGGGGCGCAAATTTGCGCCGCATGAGCATCGGCTTTAACGGGACTTGAGCGCGGCGCACACCCGTTTGCGCATCGCGCAGGGGACGGGTTAAAGTAAACGGCGTCGGGCAAGCCGTGAGGCGCGGACGCGCTCCGGTTGAAAGGTTTGACAATTTATCAGACTTCGGGCTCCGCACAACGCTCGTCTCGCGAACTCCGCCAGGCCAGGAATGGAGCAACGGTAGCGTTGACTGCGTGTGTTGCGGGTCAGTCCGGAGTCTGGCCATATCCGGGAAAGAGTTGCCGCCGGGCGAGCGTGAGAGTTGCCGAAGCGGGCGAGTTTGGAGCACAATCCGACATCGCCGCCTCGGAGCAACCGGAACGCTCCACGGGCGCGGCAACTCTTTTTCATTTTAAGGCGCGCATGAAAATCAATGTCAAACGGCTCGACCACGTGCAGCTTTGCATCCCGCCGGAGGCGGAAGGGCGCGCGCGCGAATTCTACGGCGGGCTGCTCGGCCTCTCGGAGATCGAGAAGCCCGAACCGCTCAAAGCGCGCGGCGGCCTCTGGTTCGAGATCGCCGACATTCAACTGCACATCGGCGTCGAGCGCGACCAGACAAAATCGAAACGCCATCCCGCGTTTGAAGTCGAAAACGTCAAGGGCGTCAGGGCGTATCTCGAAGCGAAGGGCGTGCGGACGAAGGACGAAATTCCGCTCGCCGGGATAGAGCGTTTCTCCTTCTTCGACCCCTTCGACAACCGCATCGAGTTTTTTGAGAGAACGACCGGCTGACGAACCACGAACAACTGGCCCCCGGCTGCTGACGACGAACAACTGACAGCTTTATGGCTTATCAAGTCATCGCACGCAAATGGCGTCCGCAAACTTTCGAGGAAGTGACCGGGCAAGAGCCGATCACGCGGACGCTGCGCGGCGCGCTCGAACACGAACGCCTCCATCACGCCTATCTGTTCTCCGGCGCGCGCGGCGTGGGCAAGACGACGACGGCGCGCCTGCTCGCCAAAGCCCTCAACTGCCACAAGTCCGACCGCCCGACGGCGACACCCTGCAAGACGACCGATGCCGATCAATGTTCTTCGTGCCGCGAGGTGGCCGAGGGGCGTTCGATTGACGTGCTCGAAATTGACGCGGCCTCGAACACGGGCGTCGAAAACGTGCGCGAGTCGATCATCAACACGGTCGGCATCAGCCCCGCGCGCGACCGCTACAAAGTTTTCATCATTGACGAGGTTCACATGCTGTCCGGCTCGGCCTTCAACGCGCTCTTGAAGACGCTGGAAGAGCCGCCGCCGCGCGTCGTCTTCATCATGGCGACGACCGAGTCGCACAAAATTCCCGACACGATCCTCTCGCGCAGCCAGCAATTCGAGTTTCGCACCATCGCCACCGGGCGCATCGCCGAACGCCTGCGGCTCATCGCCGACGCCGAACAAATCAACGTCGCGGATGAAGCCCTGCGCGAGATCGCGCGCGCGGGCGAAGGCTCGATGCGCGATGCACAGTCGGCCTTCGATCAAGTCATCAGTTTCAGCGACGGGGAGATCACGGTCGCTGACGTGGAAGCCGCGCTCGGCATCGCCGGGGCGGAGTTGCGCACGCGCGTCATGCGCTCGATTGCGACGGGCGCGCTGCGCGATGCGCTCGCCGTCGTGGACGATCTGGTGATGCGCGGCCACGACCTGAGAAACTTTTGCCGCGACCTGATGTCACATGTGCGCGATCTGCTGGTGGTGAAAGTGGCGGGCGACGCCGCCGAAGGCGTAGACGCGAGCGACGCCGAGCGCAGGGAACTGCTGCTGGCGGCGCAGGAATTTTCAGAGTCCGACCTCGTGCGCTTCTTCCACAGCCTGTCGGAAACGGAGCGCATCTTGCGCGAGGGGGCGCACCCGCGCTACCAACTGGAAATCGGGCTGGTCAAGTTAATAGAGATGCGCCGCCTCGCCCCGCTCGGCCAGCTACTCGAACGCCTGAACGCGCTCGAAGAGGCTCTCCGCACGGGCAAATCGCCCACCGCCGGTACGCAGGGCACGTCCGCGCCGCCCGGCGGCACAACGGGCGGGAGCGCGCCGCGAAGCGGGAGCGGATATGCGGGCAGCGGCGGCGGCAGGGGCGTGCCTCCCGTCTCGCGCGCCTCCACGCCGCCCGATCAGGAAGGGAGGCGCGAAGCCTCTCCGCCAGCATCCCCCGACGCTCCGACTTCAACGCAGAACAACGCCGGGAGATCGAGCGCGGGCGCGCAACATGGGGACAGTGTCCTCGCGTCGAAGGCGACAGCGGCAGACACGCCGCCGTGGGAAGCGCCGCCGTGGGAAGAACCGCCCACGGCTTCACCTGCCGCGCTCAAACTCGTGCCGCTGCCACCTCCTTCGCCGCAGGCGGGCGGCGCACACGCCGCAACGGCGGCACACGCGCCGCAGATGTCCGGCGACGCGCCCGTGATGTCCGCCTCCAGCGCGGCGGGAGGCTTCATCGAGCGGATCAAGACCGGACTCGAAGAGCGGCGCAAGCCCTTCCTCGCCATCGCGCTCGAAGGGGCGCGCAAGGTCGCGGTCGAGGGCGAAGAGTTGTACGTGGAGTTCGCGCCGGAGGCCAAGCACCTGCGCGACAATCTCGCAAAGCCGGAGAGCATCAAACTTCTGCGCGAGGTGTGCCAGGTCGTGTGCGGGCGCGAGATGGGCGTGCGCATCGTGGTCAAAGACAAGAACGATAACCACGACGACGAGCCGCCGACCCCGGCGCGCGACGCGGAAGCCGACGACCGGCGACGCCTGCGCGAGTTGGCCGAAAACCACCCGTCGGTGCAGCAAGTGCTGCGCGCCTTTCAGGCCGAGATCGTGGACGTGCGGCGCGTGGAGAATAATTAGCGGCGAGCTAATCAGTCACGAGCCGCCGGCCATGCAACGTCCTGACTTTTATACCGCTGCTGGCTGAACGCTTTTTCCCGCGAACAAAGCCGCATGCGAGCGCGTATACTTTGCACGGAGGTGAGAGAGCGATGCGTGATCCTTTTCTGGCGGGGCTGCTGAGTTTCGTGATTCCGGGGCTGGGGCAGCTTTACAACGGACGTATTCTGGCGGGCATTCTGTGGCTGTTGCTCACGCCCGGTTTCTGGATCGGGACGGGCGGCATGCTCGGCTGGGTGTGCCACGTCGTCGCGGCCTACACGGCCTACAGCTACGCGAAGGAGCATCGCGTGCGCGTGTAGTCGTTTCGGGATTTCTGAAGAGTTTACCGAGGAAGCGCGGGTCGCGTGCGTATGCGCGCGGCCTGCGCTTTTTTATTCGTCGCCGCCGAGCGTGTTGGCGTCGTCGGCTTTCCTGACGGGCAGGAGGCTGCGGATGAGGTCGTTGAGACGCTCGAAGTCAATCGGCTTGGTGAGGTAGCCCTCCATCCCGGCATCGTAGGCGGCGCGCTGGAAGCCTTCGGTGGTGAAGGCGGTGACGGCGATGATGGGCACGGGGCGCAGGGTCGGATGCTCACGAATCTTCCGCGTCGCGCCGAGACCGTCGAGGCCGGGCATGCTGATGTCCATCAGGATCAGGTCGGGGTGCGTGAGCGCGGCGACCTTGATGGCCTCTTCGCCGTCCGTTGCCGTGACGACGCGGTAGCCCGACTGTTGCAGGTGCAAGCTGATGATGACGAGATTGTCAACCGTGTCGTCAACGACGAGCACGAGGAAATCCTGCGGGGTAAACTCCTGCGTGTTGGCGTTCGGTTGGAGTTGGCTGGTGGGCGGGGCTTCGTTCGGGTGTTGCGCGTCGGCATCCGCCAGCGCGGGAGACAGGCCGGAGGTCACGTTGCCGGTCATCTGAATAAGTTGCCAGCCGCATTTGACGCAGAACCGCACGCCGTCTGGATTTTCGTGGGCGCAAACTGGACAGGACATCATCTCTTTTTCGATCTCACTCCGCGGTTTCTCGTCTCCCTAGAGTATCGCAGAAGCGGGCATGTTTTCGCCAACGGCGAGACGCGCCTGCACCCTCGTCACCTTGCAGCCCGCGCGGCGCGTCAACTCGCAGGCGGGCGTTTTTTGTTCGGGGG
>DASPJG010000812.1:0-2185 GCA_035628755.1 Pyrinomonadaceae bacterium | reverse complement strand
GTTGGTGGTGGATTGCATGTCGCGCAACTTCAAACTCATGTCGTGCGTCCTCTGCAAATCAGGGGCGGGCACGCTCACGGTCGGGTCGAGCCGCACTTCGACGCGCCGCTCGACCGACTTGTCGCCGACGAAAAGTTTGACCGTGTAGATGCCGGGCAACACCTGCGGCCCGCGCGCGCCTCCGCCAAACGGCGTCTCTTCCGTGGTCGGAGGCCGGCGCACCTGCGCGCCGCCGTAGCGCAAGTTCCACGCGTAGCGATTCATCCCGCGCTCTTTCGGCACGCGCGTCTCTTCGAGGACGAGTTGGCCTCTGGCGTCGCGCACTTCGATCCGCACCTTCGTCTTCTCGTCGGGCTTCGTCTTGAGGTGGTAAGTGACGAGCGCGCCGTAGGGCGGGTTCTGGCCGGTGAAGGGTTTGTCGCCGATGCCGTAGCGCGTGAAGCGCGTGGTGTAGCGCAGGGCGGGGCGGATGTCGAACATGTGCAGGTCTGCGTTTCGCACCGCGTCGTTCATCTGCTGGATGGGCGTGGCGTCGTCGAAAATCCAGATGCTGCGGCCATGCGTGCCGAGGATGAGATCGTTGTCGCGCGGGTGGACGACGATGTCGTGGATGGCGACGTGCGGCAGATTCTTGAGCAGCAAAGGCTGCCACGTGTTGCCGCCCGTGTAGGAAGCGTAAAGGCCGAGTTCCGTCCCGGCGTAAATCAGGTTCGTGTTCTTGGGGTCTTCGCGCACGACCCAGATATAAGCGTTCGCGGGCAGGTTGCCGGTGACGTTGCGAAAGGTGCGCCCGCCGTCGGTCGTCTTGTAGACGTAGGGGCGCAGGTCGTTGAGCATGTGACGGTCGAAGGAGACGTAGGCCGTGTCGGCGTCCGCGCGCGAAGGCTCGACATGCGAGACGGGCGAGTTCTCGCTGAGGCCGGGGACGTTCTTCGTCAAATTCGTCCAACGCTTGCCGCCGTCGGTGGTGACTTGCAGTTGGCCGTCGTCCGTGCCCGCCCAGATGTGCCCGGCGCGCAGAGGCGATTCGGCGATGCTGATGATCGTCGTGTGATATTCCGCGCCCGTGTTCTCAAGCGCGATGGGGCCGCCCGCGTCGCCCTGTTTCGTTCTGTCGTTCGTCGTCAGGTCGGGACTGATGGCCGTCCAACTCTTGCCGAAATCGGTGGACTTAAAGACGACGTTGCCGCCGAGGTAGATCGTGTTTTTGTCGTGCGGCGAGGGGATGATGGGCGAGTTCCAGTTGAAACGAAACTTCTGATCGGCGGCGGGGCCGCCCACGTCGTCCGCGTAAGGCGTGATAGATTGCTGCTCGCGGTTGCGCATGTCGGTGCGGACGATGCCGCCGCCCTGCGACTCGGAGAGGTAAAGCTCCGGGTCGTCCGAATGGTTCAGCGTGTAGAAGCCGTCGCCGAAACTGATCATGCGCCAGTCGTCGTTGAGTATCCCGGCGGGCTCGCGCGTGCGGCTCGGCCCCGTCCAACTCCCGTTATCTTGAAGCCCGCCCATCACGTAGTAAAACGGCTGGCGGTTGTCGGCGTGGATTTGATAAAACTGGCCGAGCGGCATGTTGTTGACATACTCCCAAGTCTCGCCCCGGTCATACGAGACGGCGACGCCGCCATCCTGCCCCTGCCACATGCGGCGCGGGTCAACCGGGTCAATCCACAGCGCGTGATAGTCAATGTGCGTGCGCCCCGTGATCGAGCGAAACGTGCGCCCGCCGTCAATCGAGACGAACAGGGTGGAAGCGATGGCGTAGATGCGATCCGCGTTCGTCGGGTCGACGCGCATGTCCGTGTAGTAAAACCCGCGTGAGACGATGTTGGCTTGATTGGAGACGCGCCGCCAGTTTTCGCCCGCGTCGTCGGAACGATAGAGCGTGCCGTCTTTCGACTCCGTGATCGCATAGACGACGTTCGGGCTGCTCGGCGCGACTTTGACGCCGATGCGCCCGATGAGTTTCGGCAGCCCCGTGGTGAGCTTGTTCCAGGTGCGCCCGCCGTCAATTGATTTGAAGACGCCGCCGCGCTCGCTGCCGCTCTTGTGCGTCCACGGCGTGCGCCGGAAGTGCCACATCGCGGCGTAGAGCACGTTCGGGTTCGCCGGGTCGATGTCGAGATCAGCGACGCCGTGTTCCGTGTCGACGTAGAGCGTCTTCGCCCAAGTCTTGCCGCCGTCGGTC
>DASPJG010000811.1:0-8481 GCA_035628755.1 Pyrinomonadaceae bacterium | reverse complement strand
CACGTTCCCCGCCAGCGGGGCGGTTCATCGCCGCATCCGCATCGCCACAAAAGTTTATGCACACGCCCTCGTCGCCGTGTTGTTCGCGCACTGGATAATCGAGGTCGCCACGCGCTAGTTGCGACCGGGCGGAAATTCTCGTTGAAAAGTGGCCGGGCGAGGGTTTCCGTAAAAAATCGGCGCGGCGTCAATTTTGCTTTTACCTTTCGCCTTTCTTAGTGCTAAACTCCGTGACTGTCCGGCATCCGCCGTTTAAGCAAACGACAACTTTCCCTGTTGCCCTAGTCAGAAGGATTAACAATTTAGTCTCCTCTCGCCGCTCGACCGCGCTACTTCACCCTCGTCCTTTATAGAAGTAAACGGCCAAGACAGCGACCCTTTGTCCCCAAAAAGAGGGTTTTATCATGGACATCCCCCGTGTCATCGCTAACCGCTTCCGTATCGAATGTGAGATCGGCAGGGGCGGGATGGGCACTGTCTATCTCGCCACGCATCTCGGGCTAGAACGCCCGGTCGCCATCAAGGTTCTCAAGGCCGAGTTTGCCGCCGACCCCGAAGTGGCCGACCGCTTCATGCGCGAGGCGCGCACGATGGCGCGGCTTCGCCACACCCGCGCCGCGATGATCTTCGACGCCGGGAGCCTGCCCGACGGCCGCCCGTTCATCGTGATGGAACACGTCGAAGGCTCGACGCTTGCCGACGTGCTCGCACGCGAGGGGCGTTTCTCGCCCGAGCGCGCCGTGCGCATCGCCTGCGAAATCTGCGACGTGCTCGCCGAAGCGCACGCGCTCGGCATCGTCCACCGCGACCTCAAGCCTTCAAACATCATGCTCAACGAGCGCGGCGTCTCGGTGCTCGATTTCGGCATCGCCAAAGTGCTGACGGCCTCGGCGGACGTGACCAAGACGCACGCCACAACCGAGTCGGGCTTGATCATCGGCACGCCGCGTTACATGTCGCCCGAACAATGTATGGGCAAGCCCGTCGGGACGGCGAGCGATCTCTACAGCGTCGGCGTGCTCGTTTACGAAATGCTGTCCGGGCAGCCGCCGTTCACGGATCAACTGCAATCCGCCGTGCTCGTCCGGCAGGCGACCTCCGCGCCGCCGCCGCTCATGGCGCGCTGCCCCGAAGTCCCGCGCCGTCTCGCGCTCGCCACGCACACGCTGCTCGCCAAAAATCCGGGCGACCGCCCGAAGTCGGCGCGCGAAGCCCGCGCCATGCTCGAACGCAGCATCCAGCAGACGGCGCAACTCGTTATGCCGGAAGCTGCCCCGTTCGCTTCCACCATCGCCACGCTCGACACGCGCTCGTCAAACGCCTCGCGCGCCGTCGCCGCCGTGGCGTTGCTCGCGTTGCTCGGCGGTCTGTTCTTCGCATGGTCTGGCGGCAGCACGACGAGCGCGCGCGTCAAGGCGAGCGGGTCGCGCGCGGGTGCGACCGCCGCCACGGACTCGCCCGCCGTCGCTCAAACCGCTTTCGCGAACGAAGTAAATGAAGAGAGGGAAACGCCCCGGGTCGTTCCCGCGTCGCTCTCAAACGACGCCGCGCGCCAGATCGCGGCATCCGTTTCGACCGACGGCGCGGTAAGCGAAGCGCGCGTGCTCCGCACCGTGCGCGGCGCGAGCATCGCGGCCATCCGCGACGAGCGCAATGCGGGCACGTCGCACCTCTTTCTGATGGAGTCGCGCGGCGCGCTCGGAGGCTTCCGCGTGGCCGCGCGCTCGACGCTCGACAAAGAGGGCTTCCGCGGCGCGAAATGGGAGACCACCATCGTTGACGCCGACGGCGACGGCTACGATGAGATCATCTGCACCGGCACGGACTCGCGCGACGACCCCTTCAGCCGTCGCCTCGTCCTCTACGCGCCGCGCACGCGCCAGTCCTACAGCATGCGCGTCGGTCTCGACAGCCGCGAGCGGCAGGCGATTCGCGTCCGCTGGTCGTCAAACGCCGGGGGCGACACGGCGAAGCCCTACCGCGCCGCGTTGCGCGCACGCGCGCTCGCCGACTTGCCGCAGGCCAAGTTGTAGTTTTACGTTGCAGCGATCATTCCATGCGTCCAGGCGGCTCATGAAATTTGAGCCGGACGTTGAACAGGAAAGCAGAGCCTTTCCTTGCGCCCTCGCGCCAACTTCGCCGGAGCCTTCGTGCGCGATTGACGCGTGGACGCCGGGCGCGGCCTCTATGACAAATAATTGCCGCGAGTGCGCCGTCAGCAACGAAAATCCAATTTCGCGTCTGCCCGAATCCATTCCCGCGTTCCGCCCTTTTTCTCCCGCCTTGTCGGCCAAGCAACGCGCCGTGTTATGATCCGCCTCTAAAGAATGCGAATCTGTAAACGCCTGCCAGTTGATGTCTCTCGGCCACCCGTGCTGTTTGTCGTCACAGCGCGCGGGGATTCTCCGAACATTTAAACGAATAATCTATGAAGCGAAATTTCCTGACGCGTTATCTCTCGACTCTGGCGATCCTGTGGTCGCTCGTCGCACCGTTCGAACTGTCAACGACCGTCTACGCGCGCGCGCCGCAAGCGACGCAGCGGCGTGCGACGGCAGCCGCGCCGCAAACCGCCCCGGCGACGGCGGGCGCACAGTCGCAGCTTGTCAGTCGCGTGCTCGCAAACGGCCTCGAAGTGATCGTCCTCGAAGACCACTCGATTCCGCTCGTCTCGCTGGAACTCGCCGTCAAGAACGGCTCTTACACCGAGCCGCCCGAACTCAACGGCCTCTCGCATCTCTACGAGCACATGTTCTTCAAGGCCAACAAGGCCGTGCTCGAAGGCGCGGAGTATCTACAGACGCTCGATCAACTCGGCGTGCTGTCCAATGCCTCGACGCGCGAGGAGATCGTCAACTACTACTCGCACACGACCAGCCCGAACCTGCGCGTGGCGATGGTGGCGATGCGCGACTCGGCGCGCTACCCGCTCTTTCACCCGCAGCAGTTCGAGCAGGAGCGGCAGGCCGTGCTCGGCGAACTCGACCGCCACGAGTCGAACCCTTACGGCTTCCTGAGTCTGGAACTCAACGCCCGGCTCTTCTACAAGTATCCGAGCCGGAAGAATCCGGGCGGCAACCGCGAAACCGTCCTGGCGGCCACTACCGACACGATGCGCCTCATCCAGTCGCGCTATTACATCCCGAACAACGCCGCCCTCATCGTGACGGGCGACGCGAAGGCCGAAGAGGTCTTCAAGTTTGCGCAGGAACTTTTCGGCGACTGGCCGAAGGGCGAAGACCCGTTCGTGAAATACCCGATGGTCGAGCACCCGCCGCTCCCGAAGAGTGAGGGTGTGGTGATCAAGCAGCCGGTCAACAACGTCATCATCAACATCGGCTGGCACGGCCCCTCCATCGGCAAGGACAACCCGGCCACCTATGCAGCCGACGTGTTCTCTTTCATCCTCCGGCAGCCGGATTCGCGCTTCCAGCGCGCGCTCGTCGACACTGGCCTCGTCACCGCCATCGACTTCAACTATTACACGCAGCGCAACGTCGGCCCCATTCAGGTGCTCGCGCAGACGACGCCCGACAAGGCGCGTGCCGCCGCGCGCGCCATCTATAAAGAGATCGCCAGTTTCAACGACCCGGCCTACTTCACCGACGAACAACTCGAAGTAGCAAAAGGCCTGCTCGAAGCCGACGACCTCTATTCGCGCGAGAAGTTGAGCGACTACACGCACACCATCGGCTTCTGGTGGGCTTCGACCGGCCTTGAATACTTCCGTGGCTATCTCGGCAACCTGCGCCGCACCTCGCGCGCCGACATCAATCGCTACATCACGACGTACATACAGGGCAAGCCGCACGTCGGCCTCGCCCTGCTCTCGGAAGAATCGCAGCGACAGGCTCAACTGACGCCGCAGGATTTAATCGGACAGTAATATCAAACGATGAACGCGAGGCGATGAAGGTTGAACTGAAAGATAGCTTGCTTTTACTTCAACGTTCCGCGTTCTCGCTTCATCATTTTTTCGCAGGTCTTAATAAAGATGGAAACTCAAAATCTTAAACGGGCGCGGCGCGCGTTTGCGCTCTCAATCGTGTGCGCGCTCTGTGTGTTCTTCTCAACCGGCGATGCGTGGGCGCAGCAGCCGCAGGGCGGCGCGCCAGCCGCCCCGCAAACGCGCGCAACGCCCGCGCCGACGCCGGACAAAGAGAAGGTACGCGAGGTGGCGGCGACAGCCGAGTCGCTCATCACCGAGTTTGAAGTCAACGGGTTGAAGGTGCTCGTCAAGCGACGCCCGGGCAGCCTGTCCGTGTCCGGCGGGCTGTTCCTGCGCGGCGGCGCGCGCAACGTGACGGCGGAGAACGCCGGAATTGAAGCCCTGATGCTCGACGCCATGTCGGAAGGAAGCGCGGGCTTCCCGCGCGAGCGTCTGCGCAAGGAACTCGCGCGGATGGGGTCGGCTATCAGCTATGGCCTGAACTACGACTACTCCGCGCTCTCCTTCGGTTCGACGCGCGCCAACTTCGACCGCTCGTGGGAAATCTTCACCGACGTTGCGCTCCGCCCGCAGTTCGCGCCCGACGACGTGCGACGCGTGCAGAACCGTCTCATCATCTCGCGGCGCGACGACACGGACACGCCCGACTCGTTCATCGAAGTGCTGCAATCGCGCGTGGCCTACGCCGGTCACCCGTACATGAACGACCCGGACGGCACGGAGCAAACCCTGAGCCGCCTCACGGTCGAAGACCTCCGCCGCTATCACACGCAGATGATGCAAACGTCGCGGCTCCTGCTCGTCCTCGTCGGCGATCTGGACGCGGCGAAAATGCGCGCCGAGATCACGGCTTCGTTCGGCAAGCTGCCGCGCGGCGATTACCGCCCGACGCCGCTCCCGCCGCTCGCCTTCAAGTCCGCAACCGTGGACGTGACGCAGCGCGCCATCCCGACCAACTACATTCAGGGCGTCTTCGCCGCGCCGACCCTCTCTTCGGAAGACTACTACGCGATGCGCGTCGCCTCGTCGCTCCTGCAAGACCGCGTGATGGTCGAGGTGCGTTACAAGCGCAACCTCTCTTACGCGCCCGAAGCGTTCCTGCGCACGCAGGGCGCGAACCTCGGCGGCATCTCCGTCTCGGCAGTTGACGCGAATCAGGCGGTCAGCGTGATGCTCTTTGAAATCTCAAAGATGCAGCGCGAAGCCGCACCCGACTCCGACATCGCAGGCGTTATCTCCAGTTTCCTCACGCGCCATTACATGGGACAGGAAACCAACGCCGCGCAGGCCGGCGACCTCGCCATGTACGAACTGATCGGCGGCGGCTGGCGCAACTCCCTGACGTTTCTCGAACGCCTCCGCGCCGTCACCCCGAAGGACGTGCAGCGCGTCGCGCAAAAGTACATGCACAACATCCGCTTCGTCGTCCTCGGCGACCCCGCACGGGTGGACAAAAACGTGTTCACGGTTCAACTCGGAGAGTAAATAATTCCGGCAGCCGAAACGCAAAAATGCGGATTAGAAGACGGTTGATCTTCTAATCCGCATTTTTGCGTTTCGAGATTGGCTCAGCGACGAAACTCGTTGATCAATTTCTGGTAGAGTTCCGCGTCGAGCGGCTGGAGCAGGCGGCTCTGGGCGAGAGCGGCGTTGCGGTCGCCGATTTCGAGATAGGTCATGCCGAGATTGTAGAAGGCTTCGCCGAGGTCCGGGCGCAGGCGCGCGGCCTGCCTGTAGGCCGCGATGGCTTCGCCGAAGTTGCTGGCGTAATAGTAGGCGTCGCCGAGCTTGTTGTAAGCCTCGATGGAGTTGGGGCGCAAGCGCAACGCCTGCTTGTAAGCGCGAATCGCCTCGCTCATCTTGCCCTGTTTGACCTTGCAGTAGCCGACCTGTATCCACGCCTCGACGCGGTTCGGATTTTTATTGACCACCTGCTCGAACGACCCGAGCGCGCCGTCGTAGTTTCCCAGCCATAGAGAGTTCAGCCCGTTCTTGTACCACCAGTCCGCGGAGGCCTCGCCGCCCGGCGTGTTGCGGTTGCGTATGGCGAGCGCGTCGTAAGTCGTGAGCTTGTCGGGCTTGAGCGAGGCGAGGCGCGCGGAGGCGAGCGCGAGGTTGATGTTCTGCCCGTTGGTGACTTTGACGGTGACGACGCCGACCACCTGCCCGCGATAGTTGAAGACGGGGCTGCCGCTGTTGCCGTGCGAGATGGGCGCGGTCGTCTGGATGATCTTGCCGAGGTTCGGCACTTCGCGCACGGCGGAGACGATGCCGTCCGACACAGACCCTTCGAGGCGCAGCGGGTTGCCGATGACGAACACGCCTTCGCCTTCCTCCGGCAAACTGTTTGTCAACTCGATGACGCGCGTGCGCTCAGGCGGCACGTCAACGCTCAAGACGGCGAGGTCGGCCTCCTCGTCAAAATCGAGCACGCCCTGCGAGGCGTAGATTCTGCCCTTGCCGTCGAGCGTCTTGACCTCGACGCGGCGCGCGCCCTCGACGACGTGAAGGTTGGTCAACACCTGACCGGAGCGTATGAAGAAACCGCTGCCGCTCAAAAGCGGCACGCCCTTCGCGTCATAAGTGACGATGGCGACGACCATCGGCTTGACGCGGCGGACGAGTTCCGGCAGCGACTCCACGGCCTGCGCCTGTTGCGCGCGCGCGATTCCCGGAGCAAACGCGAACGCGAACAGGCAGAGCAGCAGCAACCAACGGGAGCGGGGGATTGGGGGAAGTTGGCTTTTCGGCATGGCTTTATTTCCAGACGAGACGGCGGCCATGAAGGCCAACGCCATGCGCCGCGCGTGTGTCGCAGCGTAAATCTGTGTACGAATTATCTGAGAACTAAGTTTTAGCCTGGCTTAATTCTTTAGGTGGAGACTGTCGAGGTGTGCTCTGTTCGGGGAGTCAGCTTTTCGGGGAACTACTCTGCTCACCGCCTCTTGCCCGGAAGACTGCGGGCAACATGAAATATACAGGTCGGGCGGCGAGCGGGTCAATAAAAAAGGGCGAGTGATAAACAGGAGCAGTTGAAGTTAATAAACCTGAATACTTTTCTTATTCATCCCCCACACTTAAAAAAAGGCTGCCCTCCGTGGAAGGCAGCCGTGGAAGGCTTGCGTGTTGTAGCTCGTAGCGAGGGCTTGAAGACGCAAGCAAAGAGTGTGAGCGCGTTTACTGGCCGCGCATGATCGTGCCGACAACAGTGCCGGTCGGCGGCGCATCGTTAACGTCTTCGGTCGTGATGAAGAGGCCGAAGTCGGGCAAGCCCGTCTCGGTTCTGATCTCCGCTTCGTTGCGCTGGCCGGTGTTCACGACCTGTCCGAGGCGGTGATATTTGTTGTCGGGGCTGATCGCCCAGAGCACGTAGCGTTTGCCGCCGGGGGCTTCCTTCAGTTCGTGGAAGCGCATGCGGATGGTGGTCGCGCCGTCCTTGCGCGGCTCGATGGATACGTTGGCGCGCGTGCCGGTCATCTCGCCCGCAAACTTGATCTTCATCTCCGTGTCCGTTCCCTGACGCCAGTTCGGGATGCCCAAGAGCGGCGCAGTGTAGGCCGGGGTCGCGCCCGAAGTGGTGGCCGCCGCCACGCGTTCGCCGACCGCCGCCCCGTCGCGCTCGCCATGGCTCGACATCGGAACCACGGCGAAGCCCTGCGGCACGCCGCTGCGGAAAAGGATGGGCGTATTGTCGGCCATCGCCGTCAGGTTGTTTTCCGGCGACAACACGAGCATGAACTTATCGAGAGGCGTCGTAAAAGTCGTCGTCGCCGTGCCGTTCGCCACGGTGACGGGGCCGAGCAGCGTGAACTTGCCCATCGGGTCGACGGCATACACGTTGAAGTTGTTCATGTCGCCGGTAATGTTCGAGAGGTCTAAGTTGATGTTCGTCGCATCGCCGCGGCGCACGACGCGCGCGACGCCTTTCGCGCCCGGAATCATCGTTCCCGGCATCAGGTCAACCATGACTTCTTTGTCTGCCGGATACTGGATGACGGTGTAGCTGCCGTCCGCATTTTGAACTGTCTTTGTGGTTTGTGTGGTAACGGTGGTCGTCGTGCGATCCTGCGCCGCGACAAAAGTGGCGGAAGCAAGGCTCAAGACGATGCTGCCCGCGATGCAAAGCAAACGTTTACTCATGTTGGAATTCTCCTCCAAATTTAAGTTGTTTCTACGAGGGGGAGGAAGTTTGGAATAGGGGTACTCACTCCGTAAACGAATGGCAACCACTATGCCGCGCGCCGCCCGCTGTTCCTTCCGAGAAAATGGATGTAAAGGCTGGAAAGCCGCCGTGTGCAGCGACGCGTTACAGTACAGGCGTGTACGACTAGCGGATAAACGCGGGCGGGTCGCAGGGGGCGTCGGAGGAAAAGTCGGATGCCCGGCGACGCCTTCCGCCCGTGCAAATATTCTAAGGACAGGGGCGGAGGGCGTCGTCGGGCGCATGTGCGGCGCGTGCCGGGGCGCGGGCGACAGGGACAGAGTTGCCGCCTGCGAAGCAGCGGCGTCAGTTAATCGTGAACTTTATATCG
>DASPJG010000810.1:0-9081 GCA_035628755.1 Pyrinomonadaceae bacterium | reverse complement strand
GCCTTCACGGCGGGCGCGAGGCCGGGCGCGGCGACGAAGGCAAGCGCGAGCGCACACAGTTTTCTAAACAATGTCATTCGATCCTCCGGCGTCGGGACTCAAGTGGCTGGGCGGCAATTTCAACGTGCGGATGCACACTTCTGCGAAACGGGATTGAAGGCTTTCGGGTCTCAATATAACAGAGTTTCGGCGCGCGGCGGGAATTCAGAGGCGTGCTAATATCTCCCGCGATGCGACGAACGCTACTCATCTTCGTGGACGGCCTCGGCATCGGCACGCGCGGGGCGCACAACCCGCTCGCCCGCCTCGGAGACGCCGCTTCACCTCTCGCCATCTTCGCTGACGAAGAACCCGAACTGCCGCACCACGGCCTGCTCGCGCGCACCGACGCTTGCCTCGGCGTCGAGGGGCGACCGCAGAGCGCGTCGGGGCAGACGACGATCCTGACGGGCATCAACGCGCCCGCCCTGCTCGGCTATCACAAGCAGGGCTTTCCGAACGAGGCGATGCGCGAGATCATCCGCGAGCATTCCATCTTCCTGCAACTCCAACGCGCCGGAATCGCGCCGAACACTTTCGCCAACGCCTACACGCCGCGTTTCTTCCAGACGCGCCCGCGCTGGGTGTCGGCCACGACCGTCGCCGTCGAAGCGGCGGGCATGAGCTTTCGCAGGCTTGAAGATTTGCAGCGCGGCGAGGCGGTCTATCAGGATTTCACGAACGGGCTCGTCATCGAGGCGGGCTTCGACGTTCAGCCGCGCACGCCCACAGAGGCGGCTGCGGCGTTGGCCGCGCTCGTCGCCGCGCACCGCTTCACGCTCTACGAATATTTCATCACGGACAGGGTCGGCCACGCGCAGGACATGGAGGCCGCGCTCGGCGTCATCTCAAACCTCGCCGCGTTCGTGCGCGCTGTCCTCGACGCTGTGGACTTGTCCGAGGCGACCGTCATACTGACGAGCGACCACGGCAACGTCGAAGACCTGAGTATCCGCAACCACACGCGCAACTTCGTGCCGACGCTCGCGTGGGGCGCACATCGCGCGGAGGTGCAACGCCGCGTCCGCACGCTCGCAGACATCACGCCCGCCATTATCGAAACCCTGACCGCCACAGAGGCCACCCACGCATGAGCGAAACAGAGCGAGAAGCCTCCGCCGCCAGCAACCCGCGCCAACCACAGCCGCGACACGCGGGCAAAAACGACCGGCGGGAAGTCTTCGGCTGGATGATGTACGACTGGGCGAACTCCGCTTTCTCGACCACGGTGGCGGGCGTCATGCTCGGCCAGTACGTGACGCGGCTCGCACAGGTCGCGCTCGGCGAAAACGGCACGCTCGTCAGTTTCGGCGCGCTCGGCGCGGTCACGGCCAAATCGTTCTTCCCCTTCTGCATCTCCATCTCGGTCTTCCTGCAAGTTTTCCTCCTGCCCATCCTCGGCGCGATTTCCGATTATTCAAACTTGAAAAAACGCTTGCTCGCCCTCTTCTGTTATCTCGGCGTCGCGGCCACCTGTCTCATGTTCGCCGTGACGGGCGACCTGTATATTGCGGGCGGCGTGCTGTTCATCGTCGCCAACCTGAGCTTCGGCGCGGCGCTCGTCTTCTATAACGCGTTCCTGCCCGAGATCACCACCGAGGACGAGCGTGACAAGGTTTCGAGCCGCGGCTTTGCGCTCGGCTATCTCGGCGGCGGTATCTTGCTCGCGCTCAATCTCCTGCTCGTGCAGGCCGCGCCCGCGCTCGGCATCTCCACGGGCATGGCCGTTCGCCTCTCGCTGCTCTCCGCCGGTCTCTGGTGGGGCGGCTTTTCCCTGATCACGTTCGCGCGCTTGAAGTCGCGCGCGGCGGAACGTTCCCTGCCCGCGGGCAAAACTTACCTCACCATCGGCTTCAGCCAACTCGGCTCGACCTTCCGCGAACTCGCACGGCTGCGACAGACGCTCCGCTACCTCGTCGGCTACCTGTTCTATAACGACGGCATCCAGACCGTGATCAGCATGGCCGGGGTCTTTCTCGCACAGGAGTTGTTCGTCTCGCGCGGGCTGGAGACGAACGAGTCGTTTTTGATCGGCATCTTTCTGCTGGTGCAGTTTCTCGCGGTGGGCGGCGCGCTGCTGTTTGAGCGCATCGCGCACGCGGTCGGCACGAAGCGCGCGATCATGCTGTCGCTCGTCATCTGGGCGGGGATCGTGATCTACGGTTACGGATTTTTACAGACGACGGGGCAGGCGTGGGCGATGGCGGCGATGATTGCGATTGTGCTCGGCGGGTCGCAGGCGCTCTCGCGCTCGCTTTTCTCGCGCATGATACCGGCGGGGCGCGAGGCGTCGTTCTTTGGTCTCTACGAAATTTCGGAGCGCGGCACGTCGTGGCTGGGGCCGCTCGTTTTCGGCGCGGTCGTTGGCGCGACAAACTCTTACCGGCAGGCGATCCTCTCTCTGATCGTCTTCTTCGTCGCCGGTCTCATCATCCTTTCAATCACCGACACCGACAAAGCCATTCACGATGCGGGCAACGCGCTGCCCGAAGAAGTCTGACCGCAGGAGGATTTCAGTGCTGGCCGCCCGCCGCGCGCCGCGCTCCTGCTTCTCCGGCGGAGCGTTCCATGCAGGCGTGTGAGCAGAAGTTGGAGGAAGTGGCGCGAAGCGTCAGGGCGCGCGAGGCCGGAAGCCATGTGCCGCAGGAAGCGCAACGCACCAGACGCTCGCCGCTCGCCTGCTTCGGGCGCGGCGGCGCGCTGCCCGGCATCCCCTGACCTGCGCTCATGCCGCGCGCTTCGCGGATGACGCCGAACACGCGACGCGCGAAGCCGATGTACGGGCGCAGGCGCAGGTAGATGATGGTGAAGAACGCGCCGAGGATGAGGGCCACGATCAGGTATTTCAATTGTTCTCCTTCGCGGCGTTTCTGGCCTGCGCGAGTTGGGCGCGCAAATTCGAGAGCGCGGTGTTTGCGGCGTTGACCGTTTGCAGCTCCTCGATGCGTTTCTGCGCTTCATCAATCGCGCCGGTCGCGATGAGCGCGGACGCCAGACTTTGCAGAGCCATTTCGTGCCGCGGCTCGGCGGCGAGCGACTTGCGATATTCCTTGATGGCGCGCTCCGGGTCGGAAGGCTGGCCGAAGTAGTAAGTCATGCCGAGCAACGTCTGGACGTTCGTATCACCCGGCTTCGACGCGAGCGCCTTGTTGTAATAGACGCGCGCCTCGCCATACTTCGATGCGTCGGCGGCCTGCCCCAGCGCGAAGAGCGAGTTGCCGACGAGCACGGTCGTTTCGTAATTGCCGGGGTCGGCCTCGTGCGCGCGTTTCAAAAGTCGCACGGCTTCGGGCAGCAGCGCGGGCTTGCCCGTGCCGAGGGCGTACATGTAAACGCCCTGCCCCACCTTGCGCTGGTATTCGGCGTCTTGCTGGCTGGCGTCGGCCTTCGCGATGAGTTCGCGCATCTCTTCGTCGGTCGGCATGGTCGCGGCCTGATCGCTCGCGGCGGCGTTTTGAGTCCCGCCCGCCTGCTGCCCGGCGGCGTTGCCACGCGCGCGCGCCACCTCCCCACGCAACTCCTCCAGTTCTTTACGATCCACCGAAGTGGCGAAGAAAAAACCGATAACGCAGCCCGCGACGAGTCCGGCGAGCGCGTAAAGAATTTTGTGTGTATTCACAACGAAGCGTGTTCAGGAAAACGGGATTTGAAACTGCCGAACCGTGAAGCGAGTTTATCAGAACGCACGGCGAAAGGCGACGCGCTCCGGCGGTGCGGCTCGACGCGTGAAGGCGGATGCGGATGTCGGTCGGAGGTTCGGGTTAATCGCCGGTGGTCGTGCCGCTGCCGTCGCCCGGCGTCGCCCCTTTGTAGGGCACGTCATCGCGGCGTCGGCGTTCGGGTGGGTCTGTGTCGCGGCGGCGCGGCTGCGATGAGGTGGGGTTGCGGCGATCAATCGCGCCGGGCGGCAGCGTGCGCCCGTGTACGGCCTCGGTCAGAATGCGCGTGATCTCCTGCGAGAGCGTGCGGTGCTCGGCGGCAGCGCGGCGGCGCAGAGTTTCTTTCAGATCGTTCGGAACATACGCTCCAATAAAGACTCCCTTGCGGTTCACCATGCTCTTTCAACGCTCCTGATTAAATGTCGGGTTCGGAAAGCCGTATCAAGTGAATAATGCTTCTTGTGAGCTAAAGCGAGGCCATGCAGATTGAGAACAGGTCTGTAAGCCGAATTCTGTACTCCCGGCCATTACGAGCACGGGAGCGGCGACCATTCATCTAGCCCAACCGTCGCCGGTTGGATCGAGCGACCTACCCGGAGGTCGTAGCGCGCGGCTTCCGAAGAAGTCGCGCGGCTTTGGGCGGGCAGCCCTGTTTGACGCCTCCCTATTTGGTCTTGCACTGCGAGGAGTTTGCCTGGCCGCGCATGTCGCCACACGCGCCGGTGCGCTCTTACATTAAGCCCGAAGGCCGCACCATTTCACCCATCACCCGTCACGCACCCCGCAAAGGGCGCGCGCGCCGGCTGGTCTCTTTTCTGTTGCACTTGTCGTCGCGCCGGTCAAAAGGGCGGCTACTGAAAGCCGCCGCTGCAACCCGCGCGCCCAGCCGTTAGCTGGCTCGCTGCCCTGTAGTGTTCGGACTTTCCTCCCCCGCAGCCCTTTCGAGCAACGGCGGCGACCGCCCGACCTGTTCTCCTGCACGGCGCGTAAATTATAGCAAAGCATCGTTGAACACGTACAGCACGAAGATCGAACCGGCGGCGGATGCAGTAGATAATGATTGATTTGAACGGAAGATTTATCGTTACCGTGTAAAGGTACAAGGGGAAGTCGAGCGTAATATTCAGGAAGCGATTGAATTTCATTTGGGAGGGCTGCGGCTGGAAGATTTCGACGTGCCGGAGCCGAGCAGTTATTCGTCTTATGTAGAAGTTGCCGCGTAGAGCCACGCTAGTGCATTTGAGTTCTTCCCGTTTCAATCGCCGCGTTGATCAGGTTGAGCGGTTCGTCTCCGGGGTTTAGTTCGCCTTCCAGCGAGAGCACGTAGAGTTCGAGCGCGGCTTTGTGCGCGTAGGTGTAAGGGTATATGAACTCGATGCCGTGCGACAGGGTTTGGCTCGCCTGAATGACTCCTTACGCGCCGCTCTCAATCGCTTTCTTAATCGTAAGTAGCAGACGCGCGAGGCACTCGACTGCGGCGGGGTCTTGGCATAGAGCAGGTTCAAGGATGGCAGACCACGTATTATCATCGGCTAGTAGATTGTCGCTTGAGTGTTTCATGCTGCTTATTACACATACATTAAGATAGTATGCATATTTTGTATATCCGCCGGTGTACTCATATAACATAATGAGTGAAAAAGAGTGTCTACACCGAGCAGCGGAAGCGGTTAACAGCTCTCTTGCGCAAAATGAGAGTGGAGGCTGGTCTGTCTCAAACCAAACTGGCTGAGCTTATTGACAGAGAACAGACGGTCGTTTCAAGAATTGAAAATGATAATCGGCGGTTGGATATTCTTGAGATTCGTGAGATATGCCTCGCCCTCGGTATTACCTTTGAAGAGTTCGCCCGCAGGTTAGAGAAAGCGTTAAAATAAAAGCCCCAACAGAACACAAGATATAAGTTTAAGGGAAGCCCTGCTCCATTGAGTGGGGCTTTCGTTTGGAAATTGTTCACATCAAACGCCGGATCGGCGTATGATATGCAGCAGCCGCGTTTGCATCCGAGTTGTGCCACTCGTGTCGCGCCGTTCGATTGGAGGACGTGGCCAGACGCGAACGTCTTTTGTTATTTGGAGAGTAGTGGAGGTTTGCAATGAAGACTCTATGCTTGATGCTTCTCGTGTTCTTATCGTCCGCCGCCGTTGTAGGGGCGCAAAGTCAATCCGGTGAGCCGGGCGACTCGGGCGGTCTGGCTGTGGTGCAGATGAGTTGGAGCAAGCAGGTTTACAACCCGATGCTTGAGGAAGACCCGTTCAGGCACAATCGTGAGCAATGGGAAGACGCGCGGTTACAGGAGAGGGTCGACCGGGAGAACGCGGCCAGAACCAGAAACGGGAAGACGGCGATAGACAACCGAGGCCGCCCCGTCAGAATCGAGACCGAGAAGCGCGGCCCGTTCACGACCTATCTCTACAAGGCGAAAGTTACCAACAAAGACACGAAGACGATCCTCGCGATTGAATGGGACTACGTGTTCTACGACGAGGCGACCAAAAAAGAGGTCGGGCGGCATCCGCTCAAAAATACCGTGAAGATTCAACCCGGAAAAAGCGCGGAACTGTCTCGCCGCACCGGGACGCCGCCCACCACCGTGGTTGACATACACAAAACGGGAAAGAAATTCAAAGAGCAGTACGCCGAGCGCGTTGAGATTCAACGCATCGAATACGCGGACGGTTCCGTCTGGCAGCGTCCCGCTAAATAATTCTCTCGCGCGTGGACATGCGACCGCCCGCCTCCGTCTGCGCCGCGCGGAGACCGATGGAGAGCGGTGCGCTCGTCAGCCGAAAAATTTGTAGCCGACGCGGAGGCTGCGCAGTGCCCCCGCGGGAAGCGTGGAGATGAGCGCCCAAGTCAGTAAGGAGTGGGAGAGTGCGAGGGCGTAGAGATTGGGCGCGCGTTGATAAACTGACGCCCAGATGAGACCGCCGAGAAAGGTCGCGCCCGTGAGCAACGGGTTCGGCAGATGCAACAGGGCAAAGACCGAGGCGACGAGGAAGATGCTCTTTGCGCCCTTGCCGAAGACGATCTGGGCGCGGCGATTGATGAACCCTTGCAGGGCGTACTGCTGCAACAGCCCCCACACCAGACCCCAGACCGGAAAACCCAAAATCGCCCACCCCGCGCGCCGCTTACCGAAACTAAAATTTCCCCCGAACCACAACCAGCCTACCAGCACGAGCACGAGCGTACCCAAGATCATCGGCAGCAACAGCAGGCGCACGGCGCGCGTGAAATTGTCTACGCGCCAGCCGAGTTCGCGGAGCGTCTCGCCCCGGAGACGATGCGAATAGAACATCAGCGCGAGCGCGCTCACCACCGGAACGACCAGCAGAGTTTTGTGATTGCCGAGCGCGAGCACCGCCCATTCGGCGACGATGACCGAAGAGGCGATGGACGCAATCTCCCACGCGGCCAGCGCACGCGACCCCGGCTCAACGCTCAACCCCTGCGCGGCGACGCTCGCTCCGGGTGGAACGTCCAATGCGACCTTCCCCTGCGGCCTGTCATTCGTCGCTTCCGCCCCGCTCAACGCCGCTCCTCGCTTTCCCACCAGATGTCGGGAACGGACGAGTTTACCCCGTCTGCCGCAACGGTGAACTGCTTCGCCACGCCGAACTCTTGCAGGGCGCGCCGCGTGGCGTCGCTGCCGCCCATGTGCATGGCATAGACGCGCGCCTCGTAAGTGCGGTTTGGCGGGAGCGGCGGGAGTTTAAAAACGAAGCCGTGATTGGGATCAATACTCCGACCGGCCTCAGACACGTCAGGGCGCGGCGCGTCGGCCATGCGGCGACTCACGAAATGCCCGTTGACGTAGAGATGCACCTCGACGGGTTCGCCGGGCGCGGCTTCGTTGACCACCCAACCCGCGACCGCGTGCTGGTCAGCCGTGTCAACCGACCCGCGAAAATAAGGATTGAAATTCGTGTAGGAGAAATAGACGGCGAGCGCCACGACGAACAACGCTTCAGCGAGCGACTTGGCGATGAGCGCGTGCGAGAGGCGAGAGAGGCGCGCGGGCGTCGGCGCGCCTGAAAGCGGCGGCGAAGGGCTAACAGACGTTGAGAGCGAATCGCCAGTCGTAAACGTTGAATAGCCTCTCAAGGGATTCTTCGTTCTATTCACGATTCACGAACGGCGATTCGCTCTCAAACTAATTTCCGGCCTGACTACTCTCGCGCCCCCACCTGGACGCAAAGCGCGTCACTGGTTCTGGTACGTGTTGCCGTTCGTGTCCTGATAGACCCACGTGTGGCTGGTGGTCAGCGTCCGGTCGGCGGCGAGATCGGGGCGCAGACGGACGGTGATGAGCAGCACCGACGTGTCGTTCGGCGCGAGTTCAGGGACGCGCCACGTCAGGCGGCGCGAATCGCCGGGCGCGTCCTGCGCGCTCAGCGTCGGGTTCGACGAGACGAACTGCAACGCGTCCGGGAAGACTTCGGAGACGACGATGTTCTTCGCCAGCCCGCCGCCCTCGTTGATGAGCACGAGACGATAGAAGATCATGTCGCCGGGCGCGGTCGTGTCCGTCACCTGCTCCGTGCGCACGCGGACGCGCGGCGCGGCCACGGTCAACACCGTGCTTGCCTCGCTGGCGGCGCGGTTCGTGCTGACGGAAGTTGCCACGACGTTGTAGGCATACTGCTGGCGGTCGGCGGTCGAGCGCGGAATCTCGACGCGCATGAGCAACGGGAACTGTCCCCCGCGCGGGTCGATCTGCGTCGTCTGCGTCACGCTCGGCTCGTTGTCCTGATGCTGGCCGTCGCCGTTGGTGTCTGCGTAGAGCGTGCCCGTGGGCGCGCCGGGCGCGGTGATGCGCAAGCCGTAAGATTCGGCGTAGTTTCCGGGATTACGCACAACGAACGGGATGAAGATGACATCGCCGGGCGTCACGGTCAGGCCGGGCGAAACAGGGTCTATGCGCGCGCGCGGGACGCGCCCGATGGCGATGCTCGGCCCGTCGTAGTTCGACGCGGTGGGCAGGGATGCCGTGCGCAGCATGCCGCGCCCGATGGGGCCAGTGGCCGACAGCGCGTTTGGCAGGGCGCGCAGCGTGACGGTGATTTCGCGCGAGGCGCGCGAGTCGAGATCGCCGAGACTCCAGATGGCCGTGCGCGAGGGGTTGTCGTAGTAGAGCGGGAGCGGGCTTGCGCTGACGAGTTCGAAGTCGGTGCTGAACACGAAGTCCGTGCGCGAACTGCGCGCGGGCGCGCTGCCCGTGTTGCGCACGGAGATGGTCTGCGTAAAGGTCTCGCCGGGCTGGACGCTCTCGCGCGTCACGTTGGACGAGCCTGCGAGCGCGGCGGCGATAACGGTAATCGCGGCGTTCGACACGCGCTGGATTTGATAATCGGACTGCGAGGCGGCGCGCACGATGAAG
>DASPJG010000809.1:0-4450 GCA_035628755.1 Pyrinomonadaceae bacterium | reverse complement strand
CGCCGACCCGGAACGCGCGCGCATCAACTCCTGGTGGGAATTATGGCTCATGCCGGTGGTGCTGGGCGGAGCGGCGATCATTGTGGCCGTGCTGATCAATAGCTTAATGGCGGTCTCGTTCCTGCGCGGTCGTCGGACTCCAAAAAATCCTGTGTGAAGCAACAGCCGATAGTTGAAAGGATTGAGCGCGACCGCAGCCGGGCAGGAGAACTCTTCATAAACGGACAACTCGAACGCGCTGGTGAGCCGATGCTCGTAAATCTTATGTACCCGAAAAACATCAACCTTAAATTCTATGCCTTGACCTTGCTGCTTCTGTGTGGGTGGGCGACGACGCTATCGGCGGACGCAGCGGGGCAAGGCCGCGATAAGCCGTCTCGGAGAGTGCGGCTCCCCGTTCGTCGCGCTTGCACTATTTTGCGCGGCTCAGTGCAGCCGCCGCGCAGAGACACATACGTCTTCCACGCTCGGCAGGGACAGTTGATCGTGACGGACGTTTTCTATCTCGGCAACACTATCAGGCGTAGAGGGGATGACGAAGAAGGCTCGTCTGATTTCATTTTTGTCTATCCAGACGGCCAGCGGGTCGAGGACGCGCAGGACGTGGTTTTCTCGGCCACGCAGACCGGAGACTATCGCGTGATCGTGCGCCCCACCCGGCGCAGAACCAGCCCGCGCTACACACTCAAGATCAGCCTGCATCCATCGATGTGGAGAGACACGGGCGACTTCAGCGACGCCTCTCGCCAGCGTTGTCCTTAAATATGCTCTTCCTCTCCGGTGTTCCGTGAAGCGGCGTGCGTGTTTATCAAGGTTCGTTCACCGGCTTTGGATGTGTAACTCAAATCGTAATTCGGGAGAAAGCCGACGCCGAGCGTGTTGGAGCGTGTAGCTCGTTAGCCCGCGCGTGGCAATGACAAGGTGTTAGGTATGGCCGCAGGAGAGTGTCCGTGGCACTCGATATGGGTTGCCGTGACCGTTTTTAACACACTATTTTGGCAGAATAATTGCTCCCCGTCCCGCTAAGTAATTAAGTTTAAGAACATTAAGCTCTCGCCCCAAACCCGCCCCGAACTGGCACAATTCTTGCCCATATCAATTGAAGAGATAACCCCCTGTCCGTCACGGAAAAGTAATAAAACGGGAGTGTTGGTATGAGGAAATTAAAGGTTTGGCCGCACATGGCGGTTGTGTTCCTAATCTTCGCTGCGCTGGGCATGGGCGCGGCCATGCTCTGGATGAGACATGAGCCGACGGCGCAGGCATTGGCGATCCCGGGAGCCGCGCGCGTCGAGCGTGTGGACGGCAAGGTGGGTCTGAATCGCAAACTCACCTCCGACGCATCGCAGGAGCAATGGATCGAGATCACGCCGAACACCCCGCTGACGATGGGCGACCGTCTGTACTCGCGCGAAGACTCGCGCGCGGGCATCGCCTTCACGGGGAGAAATTTTGCCCGGCTCGAACCTGATTCCGCGCTCGACGTGGTGTCGCTCTCGGATCGCCGCACGCAGTTGGCGTTACGCGACGGTTCCGCGATCTTCAACATCGGCGAACTCGCGCCCGGGGAGTTGTTTGAAGTCGCCACGCCTTACGGCGCGGTTGACTTCCAGCAGCCGGGTCTCTACCAGATGGGCTACAACGACGACGGCAGCGCGTTCGTCTCGGTCTTGAGCGGGCTGGCTCAGGTGGTGGGGCTTGCGGGCAGCGGCGAGATAAGCAAAGGCGAGATGCTCACCTTGCTCGGCCAGACCGCCGCGGAGATCGTGCTGTCGCGCCTCAACCCGGATGACGCAGGCGGGCTGTTGGACGATTACTACGACTACCAGTACCCCGATACTTACGATGGTCGTTACCGCGACTACGACGCTTACCTGAACGACCCTTACTACTACGATCCTTCCAACCACTACGCGAGTTATCGCTATGTGCCGGACACCATACCGGGGCTGTATGATCTGGATAGCTACGGCGACTGGCAGAACATCGACGGCCACGGCTACGCGTGGAGCCCGCGCGTCGAAGAGGGGTGGGCGCCCTATCAGCAGGGCTACTGGATGATGGACGATCCGTATGGCCTGACGTGGGTTTCCGACGAGCCGTGGGGCTACGCGCCGTATCACTACGGGCGTTGGATGAACACCGACAATCGTTGGTACTGGATTCCCGACAACGTCAACTCGCAGCCTGCCTACTCGCCAGCCCTCGTCGCGTTTCTCCCGCTGACGGAGGCCAACCAGATCGGCTGGGTGCCGCTCGCGCCCGCAGACCCCTACGCTCTCACTTACTACGATGCCAACTGGCAACCTCACTACCCTGACGGGCAGCCGGTCGTGCCGGAACGCGTCGCCAACTTCGGCATCCCCGGCGCGGTCACGGTCGTTGCCACCGACGCTTTCAACCGTCTCATTGATCGCGGAGACATTGCCCGCTTCGACCCGAGAACATTCGACGGCGGACGCCCGGTGCTCGACCCGCTCTCGGTCGCCACGCTGCGGCAAGCGGCGTTGCAAACCGCCATCGCCCGGCGCGGTTTCGTCTTACCGCCGGGGTTAGCCAAGCGGCTTGACAGCACGCAAGTCTTGACGAGTGCGCGCCCGCTCACGCCGCGTTTCAGGGACGATCTGGCGCAATCAATGCGCGTCGAAGTCGTGCCTGACGGACAGAAGAAACAGAAGTTGCAGTACAAAGACAATCGCCAGTTCGTCGCCGCTCAAGAGCGCGGCGATGCTTCTGACAGTAAAGAAGAGCGACGCCTGACGCGGCAGTCGCGGCAGCAGGAGAAGGCGCAGGAACGCGCCGCCGCGAAGGAATTGCGGCGACCGGAAAGGTCTCCCGTGATGGCCGAAGCGGAAAGGGCGAACGGAGTTGAACAGCGTGCGCGGGGCGAGCGTGTGGGGCTGGCGCGACAGGCGCAAAAAGAGGCCGCACGCCAGCAGGAAAGAAACGCGCAGCAACAACAGCGTGTCGCCGTGCAGCAACAGCGGGAAAGGATGCGCGCGCAGCAGCAGAAGCCGCCGCGCGTGAAGGTCGAACGCCAACAGGCGCGACCACAGTCGCCCGCCGGGGTGTCTCCCGGCCAGATGCGCAAGCAGCAGATGCCGCAGCAACAGCAGCAAGGTCGAGGTCGCGCAGAAGGGTCATCGCCCAAAGTTGCCAAACCGCAAGGTCAGGGGAAGGGCGGCGGCAAAGGCAAAGGTCGTCCTTGATGCCCATCTGTGCCTGTCGGGTACGAACAGAAATCGCGTTTCAGCTCCACAGAGCGTTGGCGGCGCGTTCGGAGATAACGCCAACCTCGGCGCATCAGGAGTAAGATAACGGCAAAAGCCCGCCTGTTAAGACGGGCTTTTGCTTGTGCCCTCATCTTATGTGGCGCACAGGCCGGGCTTGCATCACAGTCTCCGGCTTTCTCCATGCCGCTCCCGGGCCGGGTAAGGCTTACAGGGTCAATAATGATAAGGCGGGCATCGCTTTACGGCTCGCGGCGCGCGTCTCTCACGCTTGCAGATGGGCACTCAAGAATTAGCCAAGCCGGAAGCGTAATCTTTTACATGAAGGCTCGACCGTCCGGCTCCGGCGGTAGGCGCATCGCCGCAGGCCGTGTGCCGCGCGGGATTGTTTCAAAGTAGTGAGTATGCAAGTTATCCACGACAAGGTCACCGTCCCGCACCAGAACCCGCGCCTCTCGCGCCCGCGTCTCCTCAGCGTGCTGGAAAGGGGGCTCGACTCGTGCACTTCCACGATCATCACGGGGCGCGCGGGCACGGGCAAGACGCTACTGGCGAAAGACTTCGCACGGAGTTGCGCGCCGCGTGCGTCATGGTACACGGTCGAAGCTCCCGACAGCGAACTGCGAATCTTCTTTCGCTATCTGGTTGAGAGCGTCAGCCGCCAGCGTCCCGGCTTCGGGCGGAACGTGCTGGCACACTTCGCAGGTTCGCAGGGCTATGAAGATATTCCGACCCTCGCCGAAGCGTTCCTCTATGAATTGCAGGAGTGCCGGGGCGAACCGCTGTTGATGGTGGTTGACGACCTGCACCTCATTTACGATGCGGAGTGGGTGGTGCCGTTCTTCCGCCGGCTGCTCCCGTTGCTGCCCCCGGAGGCGCACATGTTGATCATCGGGCGCAGCCTGCCGCCGACGCCCATCTGGCGCATGCGCTCTAAACAGACGCTCTGCCTCATCGAAGAGGCCAGTCTTGCTTTCACCCCGCAGGAGGCCGCTGACTTGTTCGACACTTACGGCCTCGCAGGGCGTGACGCGCGCGAGGCGCTCGAACAGTCGCAGGGTCGCGCCGCCGCCCTCGATGGGATGGCGCGACGGATGAGTGGCGCGGACGGCGGGAGGTGTGAGGGCGGCCGCCTCCGCGACCCCGTGGAGGCGGGGCCGCCGCCGTGTTAAGCTCGGCCTAAATTTAATGAGAGCGGCAGAGAGTTCCCCCGATGGCAC